>JBKEBJ010000282.1:0-3258 GCA_047973105.1 Coprobacillaceae bacterium
TGTAAAAGGTATTCCAAATTTGGTGTGCTTTTATTTAATTCCCATTTCGAAATTGTTTGTCTTGAAACATGGATAAGATCATCTAAATCTTTTTGAGAAAGATTATTAGCGTCTCTAAACTCTATGATATTGGCTCCTATATCTAACATCACTATATCATCTCCTTTTTTAAGGGTAAAGCAAAATTTCTTTATGTTCTGTAACTTATTTGTTGCATCTAAATTATATGATATGCAACGCTACGTTGCAAATATATTTAGATATTCTAGAATAAAGAATTAGCTAAAATTCTTGGCTTTATATCATTAAAAGAATTGTTCTAAGATGAATTGACAATATATGCTAATAATGATAAAGTGAATTAGTTAGTTTAAACTAACTTGAATATTATTTATTCTAGGAGGGAATATGAAAAAATTATTAGTTATATGTTTTGCAGTATTATTTATTGCTTCAGGATGCACATCAGATAGTAGTTCTGATGATAAAAAAGATGCAACAAGCAATGATGGAGATTTCCCAATTGTAATTGAACATGCGTATGGAAAGACTACAATTGAAGAAAAACCAGAAAATATAGTTTCAATTGCTTGGGGAAATCAAGATGTTTTATTAGCTTTAGATGTTGAACCAGTAGGGGTATCTAAAGCGAATTATGGAATAGAAGAAGATGAAAAGTTACTTCCATGGACAAAAGAAGCATTTGAATCTTTAGGTGTAGATAACCCAGTTGTTTTTGATGATATTGATGGTTTGGATTATGAAGCAATTAGTGATACAAATCCAGATATTATTCTTGCTGCTTATTCTGGAATTACACAAGAAGAATATGATTTATTAAGTGAGATAGCTCCCGTTATTCCATTCAAAGAAGCAGCTTACCAAACTACTTGGCGTGAACAAATTTTAGTTAACTCTAAAGCTATTGGAATGGAAAAAGAGGGTACTGATTTAGTTAAAGAATTAGAAAATACGATTAATGAGGAAGTAGAGAAATCCCCTGAAATCAAAGGAAAAACGGCAGCGTTTATGTACTTTGATGTTACAGATTTAGGACAAATCTATGTGTATGGTGAAAATGATCCTCGTGCTGCTTATTTAAAAGATTTAGGTTTAGAAGAAGCAGATAGTATTAAAGATATATTAAAAGATTCTACTGATTTTGGTACATATTTTAGTGCAGAAAAAGTAGAAGATTTAAAGGACGTAGATATTATTATTTTATATGGTGATGAAACTACATTAAAAACACTTCAAGATGATCCATTAATTGGAACAATTCCTGCTATTCAAAACGGGTCTGTTGTTATACTAACTAATAACTCACCACTTGCAGCATCATCAACACCATCTGCTTTATCAATTCCATATGCTATTGAAGAATATGTAGATTTAATTGGTCAAGCTGCAAAAAAGGTAAAATAGTATGAAACGAGCAAAATATAGTGCCTTATTTATAGGACTTGCTCTTTGCTTATTTTTAAGCATCATTGCTTCACTTGCTTTTGGTGCGAAAACAATTCCTTTTAGTGAAGTAATAGATGGATTATTTAATTCATCTATTACTTCTTTTAATACAACCATTGTTCAAGAAAGAATACCTAGAACAGTATTTGGTTTAGTAGCAGGGGCTTCTTTAGGGGTTTCAGGAATGCTTATGCAATCATTAACCCGTAATCCGGTTGCTGATCCAAGTATATTAGGGATTAATTCAGGTGCTGCGTTATTTGTGGTAATAGGAATCTCATTTTTTAATATGCAAAGTAGCTCACATTATATAATAGTTGCAATCATTGGTGCTGCAATAAGTGCGTTTTTTGTTTATGCAATAGCATCTATGGGAAGAGGAGGAGCATCGCCTCTCAAATTAACCTTAGCAGGTGCTACAACGACAACAGCCATTTCTTCATTAATAAACATTATTGTATTACCTAGAGTAGAGTCATTAACTTCTTTTCGTTTTTGGCAAGTAGGGAGTATTAGTGGAGCAACTTGGACATCAATAATAGCATTATTACCATTCATTATAATTGGGTTTATTATTGCAGTTTTTGTATCGCCATCATTAAATGCAATGGCTATTGGTGATGAAACAGCTATTAGTTTGGGTGTCAAAGTTACAAGAATACGTATTATTACTGCAATTGCAGGAGTACTATTGTGTGGAAGCGTTACGGCACTAGCTGGACCTATTACTTTTGTTGGGTTAATGGTACCACATGTAATGCGTTTATTATTTGGTAATAATATTAAGCTTTTAGTGCCTTTATCAGCTATAGGTGGAGCTATATTGTTATTGGTGTCAGATGTTGTTGGAAGGTTATTAGCCAATCCTGGTGAAATAGAAGTGGGTATTTTGACTGCCTTCATTGGGGCACCAGTATTTATTTTTATTGCAATAAAAACAAAGGTGAAATCATTATGATAAAAGATAATTCAAATAGTATTATACAAGGTTTAAAAAAGAGAAAGGGATATAGTACAGTAGTCATTGGCATATTGATAAGTATAGTATTGATATTAATGGCGTGCATGTTAATCTTTGGTAATACCCAATATTCATTAACTGTCATTTTAGAGACATTGCTAGGTAAGAAAATTCAAGGTGCTCATTTTGCTATTATGACACTTCGTTTACCTAGAATGCTTGGTGGAATGTTAGTTGGTATTTCTTTAGGGATGGCAGGAAGTATATTTCAAAAAATGTTACAGAACCCTTTAGCGAGTCCTGATATTATAGGTGTCAGTTCAGGTTCAAGTGTGGCAGCAGTTTTTGGAATATTAATCTTAAATTTAAGTGGATTTTCTGTATCGCTAATGGCTGTGATATGTGGATTACTAGTTACTTTATTAGTGTATGCTTTTTCTAGTATTGGCCGCTTTTCTGGAGCACGATTAATTCTGATTGGAATTGGAATGCAAGCTATGATAAATGCGGTGATTTCTTATTTATTGTTAAAAGCCAACCAATATGAAGTTTCAAGAGCGATGCGTTGGCTAAGTGGTAGTTTGAATGGAATACAAATGAAAAGTATACCTTTATTAGCGATCATTGTTATTGTCTTTGTAATTGTTATCTTAATTTTATTAAAGTAATTAAATATTTTAGAGTTAGGTGAAGATTTAGCGATTACTTTAGGCGTTAAAGTAAAGTATATTCGACCAGCGTTACTTATAAGTGCTGTATTTCTAATTGCTTTTTCAATATCAGTTGCTGGACCTATATCTTTTGTTGCCTTTTTAGCAGGCCCAATTTCA
>JBKEBJ010000344.1:0-14628 GCA_047973105.1 Coprobacillaceae bacterium
TATCCAAAGATTCTACACTTAAATGTGTACTATAGAAGGCAATCTTTTTTCCATCTTTTTCAATTACAACTCTAGAATACGATCTAGGTTCAATAGCTCCTTGGGTAACTAAACCATCCGCACCTCAAACCCGCATCATTGCTTCTGCTGTTTCTTCACTATTAGGATCATAATTATTATAAATTTCAGTAAATTCATTTTGAACTTCTGCTTGGTCTGGTCCTACTAAAGGGATGACTTCCTCTTCAATGAATTCATATTTAGACACTACACCATTACCATAACCACCAACACCCTTTTTAACAGATTGCCCAAAGAAAGAATCTTTATATTCATCTTTTGTGAAATCTGTTAATGGATCATATTGTTCCTCATCGTAACGTGGTAAATTATAATCTACTTCTTGAATACCAAATATTTCTACTCCTTCTTCAGATAATAATTTTCTTTGATCATTAACATCTGTTTCTGGAGATTTCACATCGATATTAAAAGTACCTACAACTAACGTATTTTCACTTGTAGTTTCTTCAACATTTGTTTGACTAGTATCTTTTGATTCAGTATCATTACATCCTGTTAATAAGACACTAAGCGAGATAATCAAAGCTAATAAAAACTTTTTACTATTTTTCATTATATTCATATTAACTTCTCCCATTTTATATTTTAAAACAATAAAGTAATTAACTCCTCATTTGGTGCAATTCTATCATTCGTTGTTTCAATAATATCTAATAAATCATTACTATTAGTAATTATAATTGGTGTTTGTGCAGAGAATCCTTTTGATTCAATTAAAGGAATATCAAACTCTAATAATAATTGACCTTTTTTAATTCTGTCCCCTTGTTTAATGTGGGCAACAAAACCTTCTCCTTGTAATTGCACTGTATCAATTCCAATATGAATTAACACTTCTACTCCACTATCTCCAGTAATTCCAATTGCATGTAATGTTGGAAATAAAGTTGTTACTGTTCCATCTACTGGACCATATACTTTACCTTCTTCTGGCTCAATGACAATTCCTTTTCCCACGGTCTCTAAAGCAAAGGCTTCATCTTTAGCTTCTTTTAATGGTAATACTTTTCCTTTGATTGGACTAACAATTACATCTTTTTGTCCGACAAAACTATTTGATTTTTTTGTAACTGTTCCAGTTTCTTCTACATAATCATCTTTCCAGAAGAAGAATGTTAATACAAATCCAACAACCATTGATACTGCTACTGCTAATATGGCAACCCACATTCCAGCTGCATCACCTTCTGGTGTGATATAGTTAACTACACCGAATATACCTAAACCACCTGATGTGTAAGCAATAGCTTGTCCTACTGACATGATAGCTCCACCTATTGCTCCACCAATCATTGAAAAAATGAACGGCTTTTTAGCTGGTAAACTCATACCATATATTGCTGGTTCAGTAACTCCAAAGATTCCGGAAATAACTGCTCCTGGTCCTACTTGTTTATACACTGGGTTCTTTGCTTTCATCCACATTGCTGCAACTGCTGCAGTTTGTGCAAAACTAGCTCCGAAAGTTCCAATTAGAATTGAACTTTGACCAGTAGCTCCAATTGCCATAATGTGTAATGGTATAACCGACCAGTGTAAACCAAATACTACTAAAACTTGCCATACAAATCCTAAGATTGCACCATACAAAATTGGTGAGAAATCGATTAATGAGTTGAATCCCATTTGTAAGTATTCCATAAATAATCCCATGATTGGTCCTATTACTAAGAATCCCGCAAACATTGAAATCATTAATACAAAGAAAGGTACCAAGAATGTTTGGACAATTTCTGGTATGATTCTTTCTGCTATCTTTTGTACCTGTGCTGCAAACATAACAACAAATAAAGCTGGCATTGCTCCACTTGTGTAGTTTTGTGCTACCATTGGAATACCTAAAATCTTAATATAAGAATCTAATCCTAATAAGCTAAATGGTGCTCCTGCTTCTCCAGCAGCAGCCGCAAGTGTATCCGCTTGAATTGCTGGCATACAAAATGCTGCTCCAATAGCTAAACCAATCATTGGTTTCAAACCAAATTTCTTTGCTGCATTATAACCAACAAACATTGGTAAGAAATAGAATACTGCATTCCCTACTGCATTTAAGAAAATATAAATACCTGTTGTATTATCGTAAATCTTTAAGAATGTACATAGTGCATTTACCCCTTGCATCATCCCACAGGCACATAATACACCTAGGAACGGTTGGAATGTTCCACTTAGTACGTCAATGATACGGTCGAAGAAATTTCCACTACCTTCGCCCCCAGAGTTTTCCTCTCCAGAAATCCCTGCTACTTTAACTACATCATCATAAACATGAGATACATGATTCCCAATGACGACTTGGTATTGTCCACCACTCTTCATAACAGTAACAACACCTTCCATGTTTTTTAGTACTTCATCATTTGCTTTTGATTCATCTTTTAATTTGAATCGTAGTCTAGTAATACAGTGCGTAAGGCTATTAATATTTTCTTTGCCTCCAACCTGCTTTACTATCTCCCTTGCAAGATTTTCATATTTACTCATTTTTTTTCCTCCATCTTTCTTAATGTTTTATATGAAATCTGAAGGTTTGGCCAACTTAATGTCACCATCCAATATATATAAACAAGTATATTATAATGTTCCTCCTTTCTTATCTTGTATATAGCTTTATTTATTTGTTTTATAAACAACTCTTTCGATATGAATTGTTAAGTACATTTTTTCTTCATTTGACAACTCATAATTATATTTCTTAGTGATAAACACATCAATTTTTTTAACACATTGATATGCATTTTTATATTTCAATTTTATGACATCTAATAATTCATCATCTTGTTCATCATATTGCTTACCTGTAACTACACGTTGCGCAAAAAATTTCAAATGCGTGATGAAACGATAATAGTAAACACTATCTTCATTAAACTCTATATTAAAAACGTATTTAACAATATTTGATACTTCTTGCATCACTTTTGTAATTTCATAAATATCATTAACTGTTTCTTCCATTTCAGCATTGGTAATATGCAATGCTATAAAACCTGCTTCATCTTCTGGTAAAGCAACACCAAAAGTTTTTTCAATCATCTTTAAAGCATGTACTCCAATTGCATATTCATCTACATAGAATCTTCGTATGTCCCATAACAAAGCATTCTTAACAACAATTCCTTCTTTACATCTTACAATAGCTGTATAAATATGATCCATTAATGAAATATAAATAGTATCATTTAACTTTTTCCCTAATTTTGTTTTTGCAGATACTATAATCTCTTCGCTTAAAGTAACATATTCCAAAGGAATATCAACTATTAACTCTTGTAATTTATGACTTGTATCTGGATTCGATAGTGCAAATGTTTTATCGATTTTATCATCATCTATTTGATCCCCAGCCCGTTTTTTATATGCAATACCGCGTCCCATAACAATTTTTTCTTTATCGTTTTCATCCAAAATAACTGCTACATTGTTGTTTAAAATCTTGTCAATGATCATAATTGTCTCACTTCCTTGTAAAATAAAAACCTACAACAAAAATATTGTTTTAACAATACTTTTATTGCAGGTTTAGCTCGTTTGCACAATCACTATCCGTCACTGACAATTTTAGCATAACAACTTTGTGATTGCAAGCGTTTCCATTTTTTATTCTTACAATTCTTCTCCATTAGAAGAAATTACTTTTTTATACCAATCAAATGATTTCTTCTTTCTTCTTGAGAAATCTCCAGTTCCATCATCATATTTCTCTACATAAATGAAACCATAACGTTTCGCCATTTCACCTGTAGATGCTGATACTAAATCAATACATCCCCATGGTGTATAAGCTATTAAATCAACACCATCTAAAACTGCTTCATGCATTTGGGCAATATGTTGTCTTAGATAATCAATACGATACTCATCATTGATACTTCCATCAGCTTCTTTTTCATCATAAGCACCTAATCCATTTTCTACTACCATTAATGGAATTTGATAACGATCATATATCTCATTTAATGTATAACGTAATCCTTTTGGATCAATTTGCCAGCCCCAATCACTTGCTTTAAGATATGGATTTGCAGCACCACCCATAATATTCCCTTTGGTTAATTTAGTAGCATCTGCGCTTTGACAAATTGACATATAATAGCTAAATGTATAATAATCTACACAACCATTTTTCAATATTTCTTCGTCACCATCTTCCATTTTAATAGTAATATTATTTTCTTTAAAGTAACGGTTCATATAACTTGGATAATAACCACGTACTTGAACATCCCCACAGAAGTAATTCATAATATGATTATTTTGTTGTGTATAAACTACATCATCTGGATTACATGTCAATGGATATGCTGTCGCAAATACTTGCATACATCCTACTTGATAGTTCGAATCAATTTTGTGTGCTAATTGTACTGCTAAAGCACTAGCCACAAATTGATGATGTAAACCTTGGAAACGTAATTGTGGAATATCTTCTTGATTCATGAAATCTTTTGTTCCAGGATTTAAAATTCCTTGTGATAAAAAACCACCCATAGGCATAGTAGCGCTATTGATTTCATTAAATGTTAACCAATATTTTACTTTACCTTTATATCTAGTAAATAGTGTTTCACAATATTTCATAAAAATATCGATTAATTCACGACTAGCCCATCCATTATATTTCTTTGTTAAATGGTATGGTATTTCATAATGTGAGATAGTAATTAATGGCTCAATCCCATATTTTAAACACTCATCAATAACATTTTCATAAAATTTTAATCCTGCTTCATTCGGTTCTGCTTCTTCACCAGTTGGATAAATACGTGTCCAAGCAATCGAAAATCTGAATGTTTTGTATCCCATCTCTGCAAATAATGCAATATCTTCCTTATAATGATGATAAAAATCAATTGCCTCATGTGAAGGATAAAATGTTCCCTCTTCTAGTTCTGGTGTAATTCGTTTACTTTGAGAATGCGTTCCACCTGTACAAATATCTGGACAAGCGATACCTTTTCCATCAACATTCCAAGCACCTTCAGCTTGGTTTGCAGCAATAGCGCCACCCCATAAAAATCCTTTTGGAAATGCCATATCTATAATCTCCTTCTTTCTTTTTTATATTAGTAACATTATATATAAATTAATTTCCGATTACTAAAGTATTTCACTTTATGAAAATAATATAAAAAGCATGTTTACACATGCTTACATAGTAGATAATATTCAAATGGGAAACATAGGTCTAACTTCTAATTGTTAAGGCATCTCAAAGAGTATAAACTTATTATCTACTAAATGGGCGGAATAGCTATCCCTTTTTTATTTTACATTAGTATATTACCATGTACAATACTATTGGCGTAGACAACTGCATTTCGCCGTATAAAACAAAAAAAGGAATGCTTAAGCACTCCTTTTTATACTATTTTGGATATGTAATATCCACCTGTGTCAAAATTCCTTGTTGGTTAGATGTCGCAAGTTTGTATACAAATCCACTTTCATCATTGTAAGTGAAAAATCCATCAGTGTTTTGATTAGGATTTCCTATTATACTAACAATATATTTACTCTTAGTATCATTATCTAAAACAATATCACCAAAATCCGTAACACAAGTAATTGTATCGATTAAATATAATTCTGGTGTTTCTGGGTCTACTTGTCCATCTGCAGAACGCATATCATAATATAAGATAAGTTTATCAATTGAAGCCTCTGAAACAGTTATATCTTCATCTGTATTATTTATATAATGCAATCCAAATTTATGATATTCACCATCTTCATTATAAACTTTAAGATAAGCTTTAACAGAAGATTGATCATTCGCAGCTAAAGTATCGCCCAATGAAGCTACTTCATCTTCCTTATTTGGATTTGGAATTATTTCTACTTTTGTACCAACTTCCTCTAAATATTTTACGTATTCTCCAACAGTTTCAGGTATAGCTACTTGTACGCCTTCAATTGTTAAATAACGAATTAGTCCTTCTGATTCTGTAAATGGTCTATCTACTGCTGGTACTTCTGTATTTGTATCATCATCTGTTGTATTTGGATTATCTTTGTCTGTATCACTACTATCATCACATCCAGTTAAAGTGAAAACCATAATACCTACCATAAATATTGATAATATTTTCTTTAACATAGTATCTTTCTCCATTTCTTGTTTAATTCATTTAGTATTATATCAAAGTTTTGTTATAAAAACTACTATTTATTTAGTTTCACCAACATTAACCGCCAATATACCCAAGATATCAACTAATTATATTTTTTCCATAAAATATCACTATTATAATACCTGTACATAAGTATGGTGCAAAAGGTATATACGCTTGTAACTTTTCTTTTTTTAAAAACATTCGCCAACTTACAGATAGTCCACCAAGTAATATTGCAATTACCATAACTAACATAACTTCGATAAAGCCAAGTAAATAACCCATTATCATTAATAATTTTATATCTCCTCCACCAAATGATTCAATGAACCACTCATTTATTATTACCATTGGAATACTGATAATAAATATGCCTATAATTCTTTGATACATATATACATCTCTTTCTATTAATGTGTATATACATACAATAATTAATAAAAATACTAATAAGACGTTTGGAATAATCATTGTCCTTCGATCCACTATCTCTATCACAATTAGAATGATACATATTAAAAACACTAATATACTAGAAATATTTATTTTATAATCATTTAGTCCATAATAACTAATTATTATATTGATATTTGCAGGAATAAAATATTGAAAATGGAAAGATGTTCTTTTATTCTCTATCTTATCAATATATTCTTTTGAAATCCTATATGCCAAAAACATCATTATTATAATTAACATTTATATCACCTAATATACTATACATAACTTATATAGATATTACTTTAAAATAAAAAACTCCTTAAAAAGAAGTCTTTATTAATATTCTTTATATTTATCCCCTTTGATTTTATAAGTAAGATATCCAAACACTGAATAAAATACAGGTATGGTAAGTATTGATAACCAATAAGGATACCATGTCCCTTCCATAAAACCAAAATACTCTACAAACATTAAAACTGCTACTGGATATGCGAAACGCATAATATTTCGATGTCTAAATGCAGAAATAATACTATGAAAAATTGGTATAATTCCAAATAGTAACCACCCTGGATGCCATGCATTGTACTCAATCCCTAAAAAGATATAAGCCACTGTAACTAAAACAACAATTGGGAATTCTTTTTTATACTCATATTCATCATCATGCCCAAATGCTTGTTTCCAATCCCCGCCGTATTGCTTTCCATCTACATATACACCATTTCCATCAATATGCACTTCTTTTCCATCTTCACTTTTACTTTCTTTAACATGTATTCCACTCCAACCCACATGAACTTCATCACCATTTTTTTCTTTGACATGAATTCCTTCTTTTAAGCTGATATGCACATACTCTTTGTTATCATCTTTTTGTTTTTCTTCTTTAGGTTCTTCATATGTTTCGCCACTTTCAAATTTCTTTTGATTTGTGCTTAGTAATTCATCTAAAGACATCCCATATAATTGTGCTAATAATATTAAATTATCTGTATCTGGTGAAGACTCTGCTCTTTCCCATTTACTTACTGCTTGACGACTAATTCCTAACTCATTAGCTAATGCTTCCTGAGATAAATTTTTATCTTTTCTTAATTTTACTAAACGATTCGCTATTTCTATATTCATAATAAGTTCCTCCCTATTGACACCCTCATTATATAGTTAATTATCACAGTTGCACTACAAACTCTGCTTTTCAAAAGCGCAACTATTGGTTTCAATTCCACTATATTATAGTATAAAAACAGCGTAAACCCAAGATAATATATAGAAATTTATAATTTTTCTTTCAATGTGTTATAAATTTGTCTTTTATCACTTTCAATTAAATGATGAACCATTTGTAATTGACCATTTAGTAATATTTCCTTATGATTCATTTCTAGATCATAATTTAATTGAATAGTATTTAAACATTCCATATATCCATCCAATTTCTCAATCATATTTAATAACATCATCGCATATAGTTTTTCTTTTTCGTTCATATAATTACCTTCCTCAAAATAATTATAGTAAAATTATTTACTATAACCAATAGTAAATATATGTGTTGTGTTAAATTGAAATTGGTGATAAACATGAAAAAAGAATATTATCAAATAATTAGAGAGTTACGCGAAGATAATGATTTAACACAATCACAATTAGCCAAGGTATTAGGTACTTCTCAAACCATGTATGCTAGGTATGAAAGAAAAGCTAATGCTTTACCAATTCATCATCTAATAAAATTATCCCAATTCTACCATGTCACTACAGACTATATTTTAGGTTTAAATAACAAGATTTTGTGAATAAATTAATTAAGTAAAATTATTTATTAAAACGCATAGTAGATATATTTACTATGATACATTGAGTATGGTGATGAAAATGACAAAGAAAGATTATGTACAGATTATTCGTGGTTTGCGTGAAGATGCCGATTTAACACAAAATGATGTTGCCCAAGCTTTAAAGACATCTCAAACTATGTATGCACGTTATGAACGCGGGGCAAATGAGCTGCCAATCCGCCATTTAATTGCATTGTGTAAATTATATAGTGTCTCCGCAGATCATATCCTTGGATTAGAAGAACATAAAAATGAAGAATAGTGAATTCAATTTAATGAATTCACTATTTTTTAATATTCTTGCATTGCATCATACGTCAATGATATTCCTAAACGTTTAAATGTTTTATCCTCAACATCAGAAATAGCAGAAGTCACATGTGCTTGTGTTCCACAAAGCTTTGGTAAATGTTGTAATGCCATTTTTGCGATACTGCTTTCCTTAGCACTTAATGATAAAGCAATTAAGATTTCATCACTATGTAATCTTGGATTTTGACTTTTTAAATATTTTGTTTTTAATAACTGAATAGGTTCAAAAGAATCCGGTGAGATTAAATGCACTTCTTTTTCAATATTCGCTAAATGCTTTAATGCATTAATTAATAAGGCTGAGCACGCACCCATAAAATCTGAACTTTTACCAGTAACAATATCTCCATTATCAAATTCTAAAGCAGCACAAACTACTTTCTTTTCTTTTTTTAAATTAGTAGCTGCTAATACACAACGACGATTTTCTTTTGTAATATTGGCTTGTTTCATTAGTAATTCAATTTTTTTAATTTCTTCCTCTGAACTATCATCATTCACAAAACGATTGATTGTTTGATAATAACGACGAATGATTTCCTGCTTAGAAGCTTCTTGGCAGATAACATCATTGCTTATACAATTACCTACCATATTAACTCCCATATCGGTAGGTGAATGGTATGGACTACTTCCATAAATCTCTGTAAACATTTGTTTTAACACAGGAAATATCTCTATATCACGGTTATAATTCACTGTGATAGTATCGTATTTTTCCAAATGAAATGGATCAATCATATTTACATCATTTAAATCGGCAGTAGCTGCTTCATACGCTAAGTTAACACAATGTTTTAAGGGAATATTCCAAATAGGAAATGTTTCAAACTTTGCATAACCAGCTTTAATATTTCTTTTTCCTTCATGATATAACTGTGATAAGCAGGTTGCCATTTTGCCACTACCTGGTCCAGGTGCAGTTACTATAACTAATGGCTTTTCTGTTTCAATATATTCATTTTTACCAAATCCATTATCACTAATGATATGTTTTACATCATATGGGTACCCTTCTATAAGATGATGAAAGTATACTGGTATTTGTTTCCTTTTTAATTTGTTTTTAAAAGTGTCTGCACCTGTTTGTCCATCATAGTGCGTGATGACTACACTACCAACATATAATCCTTTTTCACGATATACTTCAATTAATCGTAAAACATCCTTATCATACGTAATACCTAAATCGGCACGTACTTTACTTTTCTCAATATCTCGAGCACTTATAACAATAACAATCTCTGCTTGGTCTTTTAATTGTAGTAACATTTGTAATTTACTATCTGGTGCAAAACCTGGTAATACTCTAGATGCATGATAGTCATCAAATAGCTTTCCACCAAATTCTAAATACAATTTATTTCCAAACATATTAATTCTCTCTTTAATGTGTTGTGATTGTAATTGTAAATATTTCTCATTATCAAATCCGATCTTCATATTTCCACCTCTGCCCTTTATTACATACTTATGAAATTATAACGTATATCCATTTAAAAAACACTATATTTTAACATTATTATATAAATTGTTCAGTAACTGTCCTTTTAAATTATCACCAAAGTGACTATTTTATGTAAGTCACTTTAGTGATATTGTTATACTTAGAAAATCAATAAGGAGAGATTGATTATGAATAATAGAACTTTAAAGATTGCGACAATTGGATTAATGGCTGCTTTAGCCTATATTTCTTTTACCTTTTTACAAATAAAAATACCAACACCTGGTGGCTATACCTCTTTTCATCTAGGAAATACATTCTGTGTTTTAGCTGCATTATTAATTGGTGGTATTCCTGGTGGTATTGCTGGAGCCATTGGTATGGGAATTGGAGATGTTTTAGATCCTATTTATATTACGTACGCACCTAAAACAATAATATTGAAATTAGGGATAGGGATTATCACTGGTTTAGTGGCCCATCGTATTCTTCACATTACAAAAAAGGACAAACCAAAATCTGTCCTTATTACTACATTAATATCTGCTAGTTCAGGAATGTTGTTTAATATTATCTTTGACCCTATTTTTTCTTATTTTTATAATCGTTATATTCTTGGTATCGCTACTGAAGCATCCTCTATATTAGCGAGTTGGAGTGCACTTACAACTACAGTTAACGCTATTATTACGGTTATTTGTGCTACGATCATATATATCGCTATTTATCCAAGATTAAAAACATCAAAAACATTAGAAAAATTAGCACCCAAATAGATTCTTATGAATCTATTTTTTTTCATTATATTCCCAGCCTTTATCATCATGATAAATCATTTGTTTTGTCATGCCACCATCAACATTAAGTATCTGCCCTGTAATAAAACTACTTTCTTCACTACATAAAAACATCACAGCATTTACAATATCCTCTGGTATACCCACCCTTTGTACAGGATGTTGTGTATTATCCGATCCTTCAAAAGTAGAATTAGTAACATCAATCCATCCAGGAGCGATAGCATTTACTCGAACTATACCAGCTAAAGAAACAGCTAATGCATGTGTTAATGAACTTATCGCTCCTTTAGCTGCAGTATAACTTTCTGTATTTGCTTGACTCATCAAGTATCTTGTTGAAGAAATATTTACAATTGCCCCGTTTGGATTAAAATGATCTTTAAATTGTTGTGTTAAAAGATAAGGGGCACTTACACCTACACGCAAAACATAATTAAAATCTTCATAGGAACAATCATTAATTCCTCCTTTTGATAAACAAGCATTATTAATTAAATAATCTATTTTTTTATGTTCTAAGATTACTTTCTGACAAAAAGATACAACAGTATCTTTATCTGCTATATCACCTACAAAATAATCATTCTCTAAAACGTCAATACCACAAACAATAGCACCTTGTTTCTTAAATGCATCAGCAATCGCCTTTCCTATTCCTTTTGTGACACCTGTAATAACAACTATTTTATTTCTCATATTTTTTCACCTTGTTCCTTATTTATAAAGTATACTCTTTTATTAAAATATCAATAACTTTTTTTGATATTTGATTGTCATACGTGATAAGTGCTTTCCATAAAGCCCAGCCCATTGCTCGATACCAAGTATTGATATCTAAATCCATTGCTTTTATAAACTGTTTACGACATTTCTCATCAAAGAATGTCCAAGCAATCACTAAATCACAAGCTGGATCCCCTATCGCTAATACACCAAAATCTATCAATCCTACTAATGTATTATCCTTAACTAAGATATTTCCTTCAGCAACATCTCCATGTACCCATACAGGAGCCCTATTCCATTTAGAAGATAAAGCTCTTTCCCAAATATAAGTACAAATATCTGTATCTATTTTATCATTTAAATCGTTCAATGCTTTTCTTGTTTCATCATCATATACGCATAAATCTCCACCCCGATAAAAATTATGTAACCCAGCTACTGGTCCACCATTTGTATCAATACTTTGTAATTGTTTTAAACAATCTGTTAATTCTTTAACAAAATCACTATTATTACAATAACTTTCTGATAATGTTTCCCCATCAATCCATTCATTAATTGACCAAGTATATGGATATTCAGTAGATGGCTTACCTATCGCTATTGGTTTCGTTATTTGATATGAAATATGTTTAGATAAATACGGTAGCCAAGTACTTTCTTTTTGAACTGCTGGTTCATAACATTTATCACTTGGTAAACGTATCAACATAGAATCACCTAAATGAAATGTTCTATTATCATGTCCACTTTTCTCAACTGGGCTGATTGTAAGATTTCCCCATTTAGGAAACTGTTCTTTAATTAAACGAATAACTATTTCTTTCGTGATCTCCATTATATCCTCTCCCTTAATATACTGTTACTATACCATACTACTATTATGTACCTCAAATATTATAAAAACACTAGACAGAAATTACTGCCTAGTGTTTTTTTACAATTATTTCATCATTTTTTTCTTTTTATATACAATACCAACTAATATCATTGTTGTTGTTAATAATGTAATATACAACATTATAGTAGTTGTATCTGAAGTATTAATTGTATTCTTTACATCCGTTGTATTTGGTGAAGTTACAATGTCTGGTTTAACACTAGAAATATTATTTTTAGCATTAAGTATTTCTTGAGCTTTATTAATTAATGTTTGTAATTCATCTTTTAATGCCCCTTCTGGTAGCTTATCTACTGCTGCTTGAGCAGTACTAATTTGATTCTGTGTTACTGTATCTTTAATTATTGTATGCGTACTATCAGTAAATAGATCTTCTACTTTATTGATAGCATCATTTCTTTCGTTCAATTGTTTTTGAGCTTCTTCAATTCTATTTAATAAATCGGTTTTAAATGAACTACCCGGTAATGCATCTACTAATGTTTTTGCATCATCAATACTTATTTGATTTGTTACATCTTTAATTGTTGTACCATCACTATTGAATAAGTTATCTACAGCGTTCTTTGCCGCAATTCTAGCGTCTAAATATTGATTAGCCAAATCGATATCTGCTTGTAAATCAGTTTTGAACTGTCCATCTGGTAAAGTTGTTACTAATGCTTGAGCATCATCAATATCTGTTTGGGTAATACCATCATTAATGTCTGTTCTAGTATCATTTAATAAGTCTGTTACATTCGATGAAGCATCTAACATGTTTTGTGCTTTGTCGATATTCTCTTGCCATTGTGATTTCTCTGTTGGATCACTAATCCAGTCAGCACTATCTTGGGCTTTATCAATTTGTTCCTGCGTTAACCCATCTATTGGTCCATCTTGATTAACATTTAGTAATTCTTCTGCAAGATTATCACTAACAAAGTTAGTTATTGTATCTACGTCTGGTTTTGCTTGCACTAAATCTGTACCTGCAACATTTATATATATAATATTACTATTTGATGGAACATCCTTTGCAGGATTTCCAGTTAACTCTGCATTATTATGTAATTCCACATACAATAGCGTATCCATTTCAAATATCTCTGTTGGTATTTCTCCACTTAAATTGTTATTACTAAAAGATATGGTATTTAATGAACTCATATTCGCAAGTTCTGCTGGTATACTTCCTGTTAGTTGATTGTTTGTAAAGTTTAAGTTAGCTACGTTTTGTAGTTGTCCTAGTTCTTTTGGAATGCTTCCTGTTAATTTATTATCTTGTAATTGTAATTGTACTAAGTCAGTTAGATTAGCTAAACTTGTAGGAATAGAACCACTAATAGAAGTATTTGTTATTCTAAGATCATATAATCCTGGTATGTTTCCAAGACTTTCTGGTATCGTTCCTGTTAATGGGCAATTTTGAATAAATAACCTTTCTAAGTTAACTAGATTTCCCATATTGGTAGGAATTGATCCTGTAAATTGATTACCTGTTGTAATGTCTAGTAGTTTAAGATTGGTAAAATACTCAATTCCATCCATAGTTCCTGGTAAGTTTTGATTTGAGAACCATAACTCCACAATTGGGGCATTATTTGCTTCAGTTTTTGAAATGTATCCATCACCATTGGTATCAATTTGCGTTGGATATCTACTTAATAAATTATCATGCATTGGAATAGACTCAGCTGTAAATGCCCAATCCGCTGGAGCCCCTGTAGGATCTGTTGCCGCCTCTATTGTTGATGTGTTAACAAAAGACATGCTTACTATAGATACTATAAGTATTATTACTATTTTCATTGTTTTTTTCATAATTCCCTCCATATAAACTCTTAGTTTTTAAACAGATACTATAACTGTAATAAAATATAAGCTAATTAAAAGTTATATCATATGTTACATATCTATCCTTTTTATCAACTAGGACAACTCGAGCTTTACCTATAATTTTTTCCTCCACTAT
>JBKEBJ010000375.1:0-3426 GCA_047973105.1 Coprobacillaceae bacterium
AAACGATTTACATTAAAGACAAACAATATGACAACATCTTGATTGAGCCATATTCAAGAGTTATGAAAAGTGAGTATGGAGCACAACAAGAAAGTAATTACTTGTTGATGATCGACAAAGCCAACACTCCAGATTATGAAGAACTAAAAGAGCTCTTAGTACAGGGTGAATCAATTAAATATGATGACACATTCCATACGATTCTTAGTAGAGAACCTATATATGATCGATTACATGGAATTGAGCATCATTTAGAGGTGGTGTTGTTATGATAGAGGTCATGAAAACAGTAAAAAGTGAAATTGAATCACTTGGTTATTTAGTTGACTTTGTGTTACCTGATTTCAAGAAACAACAAAAGGACACCACTATTTTAATGCTGAACTATAAAATATTAAAGCATGAAGGTGACGGTTGTGGACGATCGGTCGATACAGTGCAAGTAAATGTTGTTGCAATTTCAAAACAGCATGATTCAGGCGATGAATGGTATATTGAAAATCATGAAACACTTAAAAATATTGGAGATCATTTTGTTACATTAACAAAAGAAAATAGTTTTAATGGTATAACTGTAACTTCTTATGTGTTTAACGAACTAGGGGTAGACAGTGCGATGCGATATGTTAATGAAATACAAATGAATGTAATATGTCACCAATAAAGTTTGACAACCTAACCAAAGCATTAGATACAATGATCAAGGAAATCGAAACAACGAATCCCAAAGCGTCTTTAGCTTTTTCAGTAGAGTTTGCGAAAGACGCTAAGGATAGTTTCATTGCACACGAAAGTGGTGATCTAGGTGATAGCGGAATCAAAACACCTCGAGAAATGATGAAAAAGGGTACAGTAATATGGAAAACACCATATGCAACAAAAAGGTATTACGAAAACTTTAAAACACCTAATTCAACTGAATGGGACATTAGAACATGGAATAAGAATAGCGAAAAATATACAAAACAAATAGCAAAAATATATGATGAAAATATATTTAGATAAGGAGGAAATATGGCATTTAACAGTGGAGATACGGCAACAGCAGCACAATCAATTAAATTAGAGTTAGACTTATTAAAAGATGGAAACTTTGAGGTTGTGTGTGTAAATAGTCTTAGTGAAGCACTAAATTATTCAACTGAAACATGGTACGACTTTTGTTCAAATGGTTTTAGTTCGAGTGCTGTTACTTCGATTGATCCAGAGTGGTCATCAGAAATGGTGCTAAGATATGAAGAATCAAGTGTTGAATTAGCGAAGCTAAGATACAATATTGGCTCTATCAATAATGTACCAATGAGAATTACAAATACACTTTTAAACGAAGTATTAGAAGTGCCAGTTAGTATTACGTCTTTTGAATTGACGTATGTAGCAGAAGAATTACAGAAAGCGTCATTTGCTCTTAAACCATTTAAGGGTGCTCCTGTAGTAACTACACCAATACCAACACCATAAGCCTAGATTACACTAGGCTTTTTTTATTACTTAGAAAGAGGAAAAGATATGGCGGATTTATTATTTAAAAAGAAAGAACAAAAACCACTATTTGAAGCTGAACAATGTATTGAATGGATTGATAATAGCGGAAAAGTAGTGGTAACAGATATATGTATATATACAAAAGAGTTGATGAAGGCACAAGACTTACTTAATAACGCTTCATACAAAGAACAGATTGATTATGTAAAAAATACATTCTTCAAATTAGATTTTGAAGTAGAAGAAGGTCAACTATTAGATCAATTTATCGATGTATGTAATCATCTAAAGAAGGTGCTCGGGAAGAGATATCCCAGGTAATATTTTAGAGGCTCTGTTAGGTATAGAGTATGAAGAAGAATATTATAACCCTAACGTATATACTCCAAACTTAGACTGGAGTTCATATGATGAGGTTGATTTTAAGAAAAGAGATTTGTCATATAAAAACATTATGAAGGTAATAGCTTTATCTTATAACAATTTATATGATTTAAGACTGTTGAATTGTGAAAATTTAGAAGAATATAGAAAGATAGTTGATTGGGTCTTTCAAGATCGATGGTCTTACAGCGAAAACGATATTACTAAGTATATGACAAGAGAAGAAACTGAAAAAATGAGGAAATCAACTCAAGTATTTGATTATTTGAAAGACTATGATGCATATTGGTGTGATTTTATGTCAATAGGAATCGATTTAGACAAGCATGAAATAGACTTCTTTAAATTCAGATGGTTATTGGAGAATAAATTTATTTCAGATGAATCAAGTGCAATTAGCAAAAGAATACAATATAGAAATTATAAACCGAAAAAAGGTGAAAGTAGTGAGAGCAAGAATGGAAATATAAAATTGAAGAAAAAATATGCTCTTTATGAAATAGATGAAAATAGCTTTTACAATACATTGAAAGAAGGTGGTGTCATTGGCGGAAACAAGCGTAATATTTAAACTAAAAGGTGATTCCAAGAACTTAGATGGAACAATCGATAAAAGTGCAGAAAAAGCTAAAAAGCTTGGTAGTGGTCTTAAAACTGCATTGGCAGTGGGTGTCACGGCGGCGGCAGTTGGGTTCGCAGCTATAACAAAATCGGCAGTAGATGCTTATGCCGACTATGAGCAGTTAATAGGTGGTGTTGAAACATTATTTAAAGAAAGTGCAGGTATTGTGGAGAACTATGCTAATAACGCTTATAAGACTGCTGGTATGTCCGCTAATGAGTATATGGAGACAGTAACAAGCTTTTCAGCTAGTTTGCTTCAAAGTTTAGATGGAGATACAAAGAAATCAGCAAAGATAGCCGATACAGCAATAACTGACATGTCTGATAATGCAAATAAGATGGGCACAAGTATAGAGAATATTCAAAATGCTTATCAAGGTTTTGCTAAACAGAACTACACTATGCTGGATAACCTAAAACTAGGGTATGGTGGTACTAAAGAAGAAATGCAAAGACTTCTTAAAGATGCAGAGAAACTATCAGGTCAAAAATACGATATATCAAACTTAAATGAAGTGTTTGAAGCTATTCATGTTGTTCAAACAGAACTAGGAATTACAGGAACTACAGCTAAGGAAGCTGCAACTACTATTCAAGGAAGTACAGCAATGATGAAAGCGTCGTGGAGTAATTTGATGACAGGTTTGGCAGATGATACTCAGGATTTCGACGGTCTACTAAGCAACTTCATCGATAGCATAGATACTATGATTTCAAATCTATTACCTGTTGTTAAAACTGTTGTAGCTAGTATATTTCCGATGATATCTGGTCTTTTGCCAGAGATTGCAAGCATGATACAACAAATCTTACCCGAAATTATTGGGGGAATTACTTTAATCTTGGCAGGAATCATACAAGTGTTACCAGATATAGTAAATGCATTTGTTAATTTGATACCTCAAATAGTAGAACAACTTTTAAGTATGCTCC
>JBKEBJ010000400.1:0-4548 GCA_047973105.1 Coprobacillaceae bacterium
GTAATAGCTTCTGGATGTCTTTGAGAAACGCCAATACCTTTATCATAAGCTAACTTCTCTAAACGCACAGAAAGTGCTAGACTCTCATCTAACACTTCCTCAATAGAGTCAAACTCTATAATAAACTCAATATTATGTTTTGTTAGTAACTCACTTCTTCTTGGTGAACTACTAGCCAAAATAATAGGTTTCATTATTTCTTTTCTTCCTTCTTCTCTTTTGGTTCTTCTTTTTTAACAGGTTTAGGAAACAATACTTTACGTGAAATATTAACACGTCCTTTTTCATCAATTTCAGTTACTTTGACTTTTACTATATCGCCAATTTTTAATACATCAGCAGGATTTTCCACTCTTTCATGTGCAATTTGAGAAACATGTAATAGACCATCAGTACCTTCAAATAATTGAATGAATGCTCCGTATTTTTCAACACGAACTACTTTTCCATCATAGATTTCTCCAACTTTATCTTTTTTAACTATTGCTTCAATTAATCCAGCAGCAATATTAATTGCATCTTGATCTGTATGATAAATAATAACTGTTCCATCTTGTTCAATATCAATCTTCACATCTTTTGATTTTTCAATGATTTCATTAATCATTTTACCACCAGGGCCAATAACATCACGAATTTGATCTGGATCAATTTTCATCATATGTACTTTTGGTGCATATGGAGATAATTCATTTCTTGGCTGATTAATAGCTTCCATCATATTTTCCATGATTTGCGCTCTACCAATTTTAGCTTGTGCTAATGCTTGTTCTAATATTTCTTTAGTAATACCATCAATTTTAATATCCATTTGTAAAGCACAGATACCTTTTTCAGTTCCTGCAACTTTAAAGTCCATATCACCTAAATGGTCTTCCATTCCTTGGATATCCGTTAAAATAGTATAGTCATCACCTTTTTTCACTAATCCCATTGCGATTCCTGAAACTGGTGAAGTAATTGGTACACCCGCAGCCATTAAGGCCATTGATGAAGCACAAATTGATCCTTGTGATGAAGAACCATTTGATTCCAACACTTCTGATACTACACGAATCGTATATGGGAACTCTTCTTCACTAGGAATTACTTGTAATAAAGCTCTTTCTCCTAATGCTCCGTGTCCAACTTCACGACGTCCAGGCGCTCCTATTCTTCCTGTTTCTCCAACAGAATATGGTGGGAAATTATAATGGTGCATAAAACGTTTTTGATCTTCTACACCTAATCCATCAATTTTTTGATACTCACCTTGTGCTCCTAATGTACAAATCGATAATACTTGTGTTTCTCCACGCGTAAATAAAGCTGAACCATGTACTCTTGGTAATAAATCTACTTGTGAGTTTAAAGGTCTTACTTCATCTGTTTTTCTTCCATCAGGTCTTACTTTTTCTTCCGTAATTAAACGACGAACTTCATCTTTTTCTAAATCATGTAAAATGATTTTTACTTGTTTTAAAGTTTTGGCTTTTGTAGCATCATCTTCATATGTAGCTTCTTCATATTCAGCAGTTACACGATCCATAATTTCATCGATTGCTGCATAACGCTCTAATTTACCTGGAATCGCTACTGCAGAAATCATATCTGCTTTTGCTTTTCCATCAATTTCTTTAATTAAATCTTCATCTAACTCAAATAATGGAATTTCAATTTTTGCTTTTCCACATTCTGCAACAATTTTTTCTTGGAAAGCTATTAATTCTTTGATTTTTTCATGACCAAAAAGTAGTGCATTTAACATTGTTTCTTCATCTACTTCTTTAGCGTCAGCCTCTACCATGTTAATTGCTTCTTTAGTTCCTGCTACTTATAAATTAATTGTACTGTTTTCAAGTTGTTCTGGTGTTCCATTAACAATAAATTCACCATCAACATACCCTACATTAACCCCTGCAATTGGTCCATTAAATGGAATATCCGAAACACATAAAGCTAAGGATGCTCCTAACATTGCAGCCATTTCTGGACTTGCATCTTGATCTACTGAAAGTACTGTATTAACACTTTGTACTTCATTTCTAAAACCATCTGCGAATAATGGACGAATTGGTCGATCAATCATTCTTGATGTTAATGTCCCATGTTCGCTTGGACGCCCTTCTCTTTTTAAGAATCCACCTGGTATTTTCACAACAGAATATAATTTTTCTTCATATGTTACTGTTAATGGAAAAAAATCAATGTCCTTAGGTGTTTTACCTGCAACTACTGTCGATAAAATGACAGTATCATTATAACGTACCAAAACAGCTCCATTCGCTTGTTTGGCTAATTCTCCAACTTCTACTGTTAGATTTTTTCCATAAAAATCCATACTAAACACTTGTTTGCTCATCTGTTTCTCCACCTCTTTATCATCTGTCCTATTATACCATAGAAAATAATATTACAAAACATTTTCTTATATATTCTAATGGAAATGCAGAAAAATAGTGTTATAATAGATAGGAGGTGAAAAGAATGAACGAAAACGAACAAAAAAGTTTAGAGATCTACAAGAAAAAATTTGAGGCTGAGCCATCATTGTTTAATGATTTCCAAGCGATGGACTACATAAAATTATTGAAGAATGATGGTTACGATAAAGAAGCTATTGAAATCGGTAGAGTCTTTTTCAGCGAATGTCCAGATTTAGAAAGGTACAAAAACCATTTTGGATATGCATTATATAATGTCTATGTGAATCTTGACAATGAAGTAATTAAAGAAAATGAAGAAGCCTTTTACAGTGCTGTTGAAGAAATTGCTTCTGTTTGTAAACAAGAGCGATATTCTCCATTAGAACCAACATTGAATAAAGCCATTAAATATATTCTTCATATGAATACAGTAAACTATGAAAAATTACTTTGGGTTTTAGATTATCTAGATGTTTCTTTATTATCTAGTCAACCTTTTGTAAATGCTGAAGGTAAAGAATTTGAATCTAAAAAAGAACGTTACTATCGTTTAAAGATTCGTGCATTATTTGAAACTAAGCAATTTGCTGAATGTATAACATTTGCTAATAATGCTTTAGCTCTTTCATTAGATTGGCATTATAACGCTTTGCAATGGGTAAAATATTATCGTGGATGCAGTTTAGTTGAAGAAGGA
This sequence comes from Coprobacillaceae bacterium, assembly GCA_047973105.1. Lineage (GTDB taxonomy): Bacteria > Bacillota_I > Bacilli_A > Erysipelotrichales > Coprobacillaceae > CAKVJS01. The sequence goes on from JBKEBJ010000400.1 coordinate 3,103, forward strand.
CACTACGAAGAAGCTGAGAGAGAATTCTTAACATTACAAAATCGTATCCGTGGTGTTAACTTCTTTGAAGTTCTATATCGCGTTTACAGTAACTTAGACCAAAATAAAAAAGCCAATGCATATTTATTATATGAATTCTTTGAAAAAGGCTTTGATGCTTCTTTATTTGATTTATATCAACGTTTATTAGCTGCTACAAAGCTTACTAATAATGAAGTACTAATTGAAATTGTAGATATATTTATTTCAAAGTTAGCGAAAGAAAACAATCTTGCATATGAAACAATTAAAGAATATCCTGAAGATCATAAGTATGCTGCCCTATCTGCAGATGAGCTATATGATGGAATGTATAATTTAATTATGAAAAATATTAAAGAGTACGTCGATAGAGTGCAAGGAACTATTGTTCATTATAATACAAATAAAAAATTCGGAACAATTTCTACACCAGATGAAGAAGGAATCTTCTTTAAACAAGCAGATTATGTATATGATGAAGAAGTACAACGTCGTGATGTAGTTGAATATACTATATTACCTACTTACGATACAAAAAAAGCACGTATTACTGCAAAAGCTATTTTAATTACAACTATTGAAGAATATATGCATTATGGATATTAATCAAGAAAACAGTGATTCACTGTTTTTCTTTCTTTTTAATAACTATTAGTTTATAATTTATTAGGAGCTCCTTTTTGTCGGGTGAGCTCCTTTATTATATTAATAATACTATTTATTTGAAACTAAAAAAAACAGCAGCCAGCTGTTTTTTAGTTTCGATAATATTTCTATAATTATTATTACATTTCATTAGCAGTTTTAAAAAGTAAGGAAAAATGACTATGCTTGAACTAACAATTGTAATAAAGCCAATTTAAAAGCCAATTTAATTACAGTATGAATACTATCTAAGATGTATCAAGAAATACGCTATTATTTCTCTTTTAGAAGTGTGCAAAAACCGATATATTTTATATTGGTACTTTCAACGAACGAGGGAAATCAGACGTTAAAATTATTTTGAGTTAGTTTATGCTAACCACTTCATATGTATATAATACACTATCTGAAAAAAAAAGTCAAGAAATATGATTGTTTTAAATTTATGTATAATCGTCTACTTTCTTTCTGTTTATAGGCATATATAAATAGAAGAGGTGAAAATATGGATTTTATTAACACAATAGACCCTTTTATATTGGTTGCATCAGTAGCAACGTTTAACTGGTTTATGACCTTTTGTGGTGCCTCTTTAGTTTGGTTTGTGAAAAAAGAAAGTGAAAACTTGATTTGTATCGCTTTAGGTAGTTCTGCAGGAATCATGATTACAGCATCTTTTTTCTCATTATTATTACCAGCTAAAGAACGTTTATCTGATAGCCCCACATGGCATCTATTAATTATTCCTTTTGGTTTTGCCTGCGGTGTAATGTTTTTACG
>JBKEBJ010000424.1:0-3300 GCA_047973105.1 Coprobacillaceae bacterium
ATTTGTTGTTTTTTCAAGTACATTAATAGTTGTATTGTTTATTGGAACACCAAACAAACAACCAATAATCATGCTAGATAACACAGAGCTGATTGTTGAAAAAACAAAGGTGTCAGATATATTAGAAGATGGGTTTGTTGTCTTAATTAGAGGAGAAGATATTATACATTATGAAGATTTATATATTGATGAAATACTTTCCCGTTATATTTCTTATGATGGAACAGAATCCTATATTTTGGATCCCCTACCAGCAGAAAAAAGCCATATGATGTATGCAAATTTATCCGATACCCGTTCAACTTATTATCTTATGAAAGACAATAAAATATATGGAAGCATTATCCCGCTTGTAAGTGAAACAGTAGAGTTGAAAGATGCAATGATTAAAGAATATGCATTTTATCCTACAACCTATGGCGAAGATATTACATCTAATGATTTAAAAGATACATTATCTATCTCTCTAAATGATGAGAATCTTTTTACTTTAAACGATACATTGTTTGAAAATATTTTTAGTAATTCAGAAAGAACTTCAACACATCCTGGTGTATATCCAGATTATTGGATTACTCATAATGATCATTCAATTATTTCTTCACTTAAAACAACGTATCGATATCATATACGTTATCGTTATAATGAAACGTTTGGACATGGAGATGAGTTGATTCACATTACTTCATTACAGTACTAAAAAAGATGCAATTTAATTTGCATCTTTTGATTTATATAATTTCTTTTACATTTGAAATAACATTTTCTACTGTAAAACCATATTTCTCAATAACTGTATCTGCTGGTGCGCTAGCTCCAAATCCTTTAACAGAGATTGTTTTACCGTCTAATCCAACATATTTATGCCAACCAAATTCACTAGCCATTTCAATAGAAACACGCTTTCTAATTTGATTTGGTAAAATACTTTCTTTGTATTCTGGAGTTTGTTCATCAAATAATTCCATACATGGCATTGAAACAACACGAACATCAATGTTTTCAGATAAAAGTTTTTCTTTAGCTTCCATTGCTAAGTTAACTTCACTACCACTAGCAATAATAATAGCATCTATCTGACTCTTTTCTGGCCCAACAACATAAGCTCCTTTACTAACACCTTCATAGTTAGTTGTAGACAAAGTTGTTACATTTTGACGAGTTAATATTAAAGCTGTTGGATTTTCTTTTGATTCAATCGCTAATTTCCATGCAGCTGCCATTTCATGAGCATCTGCTGGACGAATTACATGCATATTAGGTAATGAACGTAACATAGCGAATTGTTCTACTGGTTGATGTGTTGGTCCATCTTCTCCAACCGCAATAGAGTCATGAGATAGTGGTAGGATAATAGGTAATTTCATTAAACAAGCCATACGAACGGCTCCTTTAAAGTAATCACTAAAGACTAAGAATCCACCTGCTGATGCTCTAACACCAGTATGTAACGTTAAACCATTTAAAATTGCAACCATCGCAAATTCACGAATACCAAAAACTAAATTACGACCATCATAACTTTCCACACAGAATGATTTTTCATTCGTAATATTTGTTTTTGTTGATGCTGCTAAATCAGCAACTCCAGACATAAATGTTGGAACTTGTTTAGCTACTTCATTGATTAATTCAAATGATGTATTACGTGTCGCATCACTAAATCCTTCTGGATATTTCTTTAAGATATTTTCAATATCAAAAGAATAATCTCCATTAATGGCATCTTTTAATTCTTTAGCTAATGCTGGATATTGTTCTTGATAAGATTTAAATAATCGATTCCATTTATTATAACGATTTTTCCCTCTACGAATCGTTGATGTCGCAAAATCATCATATACTTCTTCAGGAACATGGAAATCATCATGTTTAATGCCATAACTAGCTTTCGCTAAATCACCATCTTCTTTACCTAAAGGAGAGCCATGCACTTTACTTGTTCCTTGATTTTTTGAACCAAAACCAATAACTGTGTTAACAATAATTAGTGTTGGTTTAAATGCCTCTTTTTTACCCTTTTTTATAGCTTTTAAAATTGCGTTTGTATCATTCCCGTCAGCAACCTCAATAACTTGCCAACCAATTGCTTCGTAACGTTTTTTTACATTTTCACTAAATGACATTGATAAAGGTCCATCCAATGTCACCTTATTAGCATCATATAATACAATTAATTTCCCTAATGATAAATGCCCTGCTAAAGAAGTTGCCTCATATGTTACACCTTCTTGCATATCTCCATCACCGCATAAAGCATATGTATAATGATCTACTATAGGTAAATCTTCTTTATTGTATTTAGTAGCCAAGAATTTTTCTGCCATAGCCATTCCTACAGCCATTGGAATACCTTGACCTAATGGTCCAGAAGATGCATCTATCCCCTCTGTAATATCACATTCTGGATGTCCTGGAGTAATTGAACCCCATTGTCTAAAAGATTTCAAATCTTCTATTGAAATATTAAAACCAGATAAGTGTAGTAGTGTATATAAAAGTGATGATGCATGCCCTGAAGCTAGCACAAAACGATCTCTATTAAACCAATTTGGTTGTTTGTGATACATATTCATTTCTTTCGTGAACAATGTATATAATGCTGGTGCTGATCCTAAAACCATTCCTGGATGTCCAGAATTCGCCTTATTGATAGCATCGATTCCTAACGCTCGAATTGTCGCAATTGATAAACTTGTCGTGTCCATTTCTCTCTATCTCCCCTTATTCATATAATAAAAACATATTTCTATTATACACCAAATAGTATAAATTAAAATATGTTTCATCAAATAATCAGGAATTTTTCATTTTTTCATTTTTTAGTTTTTCTGGAGTCACATCATTACCCTCAGGATCAACAACTTTAATCGATTGTAGTTGACTTTTAAACCCTTTTCTAAACTCATTTATGTAAATACTACGAAGTTCTTGTTGTTCAATTTGTTCTTCCTCGTTTAAACCAACCTCTTTTTTCTTTTTAGCTAATTCATTGATTCGACCAATTAATTTTTCATCTATTCCACTCATACGTATTCTCCTCATAATAAAAGACCAAGAAGCTTTAGATTATCCCTGTTAATTACAGGTGGGTACCTTTAAAGTAATTTTAGGATCCCTATTCAAGATAGGTTTTCAACACCATTGTTTAGATCAGGTTCCCGTATCTAAAATGTAGGAAATTTACTTACTCCTTAGTCTGTCTGTATTATACCACAGTTAAATCAAGTTATACAACTAATTTGTTTTGTTGAAAATAATCACTTTTTTTCTAATTATATCGAAAATTGTAAAACGAAT
>JBKEBJ010000440.1:0-1553 GCA_047973105.1 Coprobacillaceae bacterium
CTTTGTTGTTCACCACCAGAAATTTGCGAAGGTAAACGACGAAGTGCATGACTTAACCCCATTTGTTTTAATAATTGATGTGCTCTTTTATTTGTATCGTTCGCAGATACTTCTTTGTTTAAATATCCTGGTACTACTACATTTTCTATTACATTTAAATTACTTACTAAATGCATTTGTTGAAAAACAAAACCAAAATCTTGATGACGTAATTTAGCCAACTGCTTCTCAGAATAAATGACAATATTCTCGTTTTTATATAAGACTTCACCAGCTGTTGCTTTATCCATACCACTTAATGCATATAATAATGTCGATTTCCCAGAGCCAGAAGAACCCATAATAATGGTAAAATCTCCTTGATAAATTTCTATATCTAACATATTTAATACATGTGTTTGTTCACCGTTTTGTGCGAAGCTCTTACATAATCCTTTTGTAGATAAAATAATCTTTTTCATTTACTACCTCCTCATATTTGATATGGGTATCCTAACATGTAAGTTATTAAGAAATCCTTAAGGATTACAGATAGGTAAACATAACATTATTTCTAATCCATCTACATAGTTACGTATTAAAACTTCACCATGCATTTGTTCCATAACATACTTAACAATATATAGCCCAAGTCCAGCCCCTTGTTCTTGAACGCTATTTTTACCGCGATAAAATTCATCAAAAATAAAAGGAATATCACTATCATCTATACCCATTCCAAAATCTCTAAATCGCAAATACACCTTTGTGTCATCTTTAGTTAGTGTTATTTGAATATTAGTTCTCGCATATTTTCTAGCATTATTAACAATGTTCTCTACTACTTGGGTAAATCTTTTTGTATCAATATTCACTAATATCTCAGACATTGGATTATCAAATATGATGTCTTCTTGTTCTACGATTAATTCCCTAATAAGGGTATTTATGAAATCACATATATTGGTTTCTACAGGTATCATTTTTAGTTTATCTAAATCTGATAAGGAATGTAAAAACAAATCATTTGTTATGCTTGCGACTTCATCACATTTACGAATAATAACATTTACATATTGTTGTCGTTTTTCAATATTTGAAGCCAGATTTGCTTCTAAGCCTTCGACGTAAGCTCGAATAGAAGAGATTGGCGTTTTAATATCATGAGACAGTGTTGCAATCACTGTTTTATTATTTTCAATCGCTTCTTTTTCACTAGAACGAGCAATACTTATTTCTTTACGCATATGATCAAACGCCCAAGTAAAAGCTCCAAAATAATTAGCACGTTGATATTGTAAGGTTGCATCAAAATTACCATTAGCTATCTCTGTTGCATACTTCTCCATCTTTATAAAAGGATGAATAATAGTGATATATAGGTATGTGAAAAGCAATATTATAATACCAATAAAACAACATCCCATCATCATTACTATTGGCATAGTATTTGAAGTGACTGTATTATCCTCTCTTATTTCACTTGATAAAGCATTGATTTTTTCTTCTATATTAATAGTGTCTTCTATATTGGATTGCAATACCAATTGTTCTATTTCATTTAGCGCTACTAT
>JBKEBJ010000441.1:0-2630 GCA_047973105.1 Coprobacillaceae bacterium
TTAATAAAACAATATCAATATCATATTTATCTTGTAATGTATCAATTTTGTCTTCTAACTCATCTATATCATCTTCGTCTAATAAATCCGCATTATCAAATACTCGTTGATTATATGCAGATATATTTGTTGGTATTAAACATATAAACATTATACATAAAGCTAAAAGTAATTTTCTCATATATTTGCCACCACCAATACATTAATTAATAAAGCAATAACAAATACAATACCTGCTGTTTTTATTAAATAAGATTTTTGTTTGTTTTTATCAATTGGTAAAAAACCAACAACTTTTCTTGATTGACCATTCATTGTAAAAGCATAATCCTTATTTTCATATTTATAATTTAAAAACCAAACTGGCATAAATGCATATTCTGTATTTTGATTTTTAAGTTGTGTACCATTAGTAGTTTCTCTAAAAGAATGGAATGAAGATTTCATTCCAGATATTTGACTACTCATATCTGAGTTTACTTCCCCTTCTACCTCCTTAGATAGTGCGTCTTTAGAATCATCATATTTCTCTGCATAATGTCCTATTAAATGAGCCATATCAAAGTCAACCATTGCTTTATAATCATATGGTTCTAATAGTTGCATTGTTTTGTTTTCTAAGGCTAATGACGCATCTGCAGGAATTCTAGAATACTTAATAACTCCTGTTTTTGTAACATCATAATAGTCTGTTTTTGTATAGCGATAATTCCCAGAACGCCAACTACTTTTACGAATTCCTGTTCCTTTTAAATCAAAATCTCCATCCATTGAATATAACCAATATGGCGTATACAATGGTGAAATTTTCTCTAAATGTTTACTGTCTGAAAAACTATCTGGTAAAAAAGAAATATTTTTAGTCCAATTTTGAAACTCTGCTTTTGCTTTTTCTTCATTAACCATAAAAGGAATAATCTTATCTGGTTGATATGTTTCAATTAACCTTGCTGGTATAACATTTGGAGAATGACAGTATAAACAAAAAGTAGCGACTGTATTTTTATCACTAACAACTTGTGCTCCACATTGTTTACATTCATACGTAACAACCTGATCTTCATATTTTTCTGATTCAATTTCCTTTTCATGTTGGATTTTAGTTTCTTCTAAATTTTCTTCATGTTTTTGTTTTGTTGCAGCTTGTACTTCTGCAAAAGAAAAATGACTATCACAATATGGACAATGATATGAATCTCCCTCTTTTAAATTCTCAATGGGTGCCCCACAATGTGGACAACTAAAAGATAATGCACTCAAAAAAATCCCTCCCTATCTTTTTCTCAATATATTTACTATAACATATAATTCATAATCAAATAAAGAACATAAGATAAAATAAATCATTAAATAAAATGACATATAAAAGAGAAATAGATAAAATATTGTTATATTATTTTTACTATAGTATAATATTACTATCTGAATTATGAGGAGGTATATTGATGTTTTGTCCAAAATGTGGATTTAATGCAGAAGAAAATAAATTTTGTGCTGGGTGTGGAACAGATTTGTCTAGTATTCAAAATCTAGACAATCAAACAGGTTCAATAAATAAATCAAACACTACAACACAACAAGTATCACAAGAAGAGATTACGCTTTGGGAAGGGAAACCTCAAGGCATTGGAGATAAAGCAAAAGGCTTTTTAAATGATACTAGATATAAAGTAACTAAAGAAAGAATTATTATTACAGATGGTCTAATTGGTAAAAAACAACACGAAGTAGAGTTACGTCATGTGAAAGATATTCAAGTCAAACAATCTATGACAGATCGTTTAGCTAAAGTTGGAGATATTACTATTTATACAACAGATAACACTGAAGGTGTATTTGTTTTAGAAAACATCCCTGATGCATTCTCTGTCAAAGATATGATTAGAAGAGCTGTTTTAGATATTCGTTCAGGCATTACTGTCCAATATCATGAAAAAATTTAATAATCAAAAAGCTAACAAGTATTATGTTTGTTAGCTTTTTATATAAGTTTATCAGTTATTAAATATACGCCTTAGTATTATCATTCATCGAAAATATTTGAATATTAGAATTATCTTCTTGATACATTAATAAAACTTCTTTTTGTTTTACCCCCTTGATTGTTCAATGTACTATGTAACCAACTGGTATCTTTGTTTATTTTTTTAAGATTTTCTTCTAATACTTTTCCTTCTTTGATTAATATCATAGGGATCTTTACATCTTGTATTTTTACATCTAAATCATTGACCTGTGTTGGTCGATTTTTTTCTTTTGGTAAAAAGCTTAAAGTTCCATTTGTTTCTAGAACAACTAATTCTAAATCATATAAATTAAAATAACCACCAATTCGACACTCCATTAAAAATTCATCAATATCCATTTTTGCTTTTTTCAATTCTTTATTATATAAACAATCATTTTCATATAGAATAACAGGTTGTCCATCAATCACTTTTCTAGCTGGTGGACTTTTTTGCGCTAATTTGGAAAGAAAAATAGTGAAAATAGTATATACAATCATACCTATCATTGCTCGAGTAAAACCTTCCATGCCATCTGCAACAAATTCTGCTGCAATGGATCCAAAAGTAATACCAATAATATAATCATACATACTCAATTGAGAGACTTGCCGATATCACATC
>JBKEBJ010000442.1:0-4152 GCA_047973105.1 Coprobacillaceae bacterium
TATCATATTTCTACTATCATTATAAACAAAAACTAAGAGTTTCTATTATTAGAATATCTCTTAGTTTTATAATACGAAAATAACCGCCCTTCTAGCCAAGGTTTCGGTTATTTCTATAAAATCACTTAAAAAGGCAACTGCTTATCAGTAATACCTATCTACTAATAGTATACTAAAAAAGTTATAAAAGCACAACTTTTTTAGTACAACATATTCGATTATCTAGTATTAATTTTTAATAACATTTATGAATAAACTTTGTATTCACAACCAAAGCTATAACACCAAAAACAATGAAGGTAACAACATATCCTAATATTTCTTGTAAGGATATAACGACACCATAATGTAATTGCATAATACTTTGTCCAACAACAGTTACTGCAATAACACATAAGAAAGTTAACATTATCGGAGGAATGATATACCCCATTTTCTCTTGTTTTAACAATAATATTCCTCCCATTATGCAGACTGGAAAAATAACTCCTAAATCAAGGATAAATGTTGGTTCAGTAGTATAGATATCTATAATATCCAATGGACTGTTAGTAATAATACTTGGGATTATACTCATTAACCAAACCCAAGTTGTACATCATGATAGCATTGTAAAAACACCAGTTTTTTTACTCTCTATAATTGTTGAATGAATGGTTTAATATATATCAATGATTGTGAATATTATAGTAAATAGTGCTACAGAGAATGTTATCAAATATATGATAAATAACATGTTATAGGTAATACCAAAAGCGATATTAGTAGCATAATATAATAAGGATACTAAAAATCCCGCATGCACTATTTTTATTTTGTCACTTCGTTCCCTAAAAATAGTTGTTATCAAGAAACCAATAGATACTAAAAACATTATAATATCTGTTCCTTTACTTGTTGTTGCCTTAAGCATAGAGTTATATGCATATATCCCATTACCAAAAAGTTTGATTTCTTGACCATAGATATTATCCACAACAAATGATTTTCCATTATCTATATATAATAATCCCATTCCCGCAACTATCCATACCAAGCCAACAAGTAGTATAGATAAGTAAAATATTTTTTTATTTCTCATAAATGTATCTCCCTATATTTTATTAACATTAACTAATAATAAAGTTATTGTCTTATGTAATATTCGTATCTCATCATCATTCATATCCATAAATAACTTTTCTAAAAAGTCATTTCCTGCTTCTTCTCTTTCTTGAAATAATGTATACGTTTTCTTTGTTAATTCCATTGTTTTAGAACGTTTATCCTTGATAGAAGTCATAACATCAAGATACCCTTTTTTTTGTAATACTTCTATCATTTGTATAGTACTTTGTCTCGTTGTCCCTAAAAATTCTGCCAGTTCAGTAACTGTGGGTTTATTATGACCTATATTTTTTAATGTAACTAATACAAACCACTGTCGAATCGTTACTTCATCAATAACTTGATTCCCTACATTTTGTATTTCATTAACTAATTTAAAAAGTTTCCCAAATATATATTGTTCTTCTGTTATTCGATTCATCTCCATAATAATACCTCCTACTAACATAATACGCAGTATACTTCCTTTTGTCAATAAAAAAGTATTAGACTATTACATCTAATACTTACATTCTTATACAATAACTCTAACAGTTATAATGCCTTCAATAGCTTCAATACGCTCAACAATATCTTGTCTTACGTCTTCATTAGTATCAATTAGTGTATATGAGAAATCTCCTTTTGAACGATTGACCATGTTTTCAATGTTCAAATGATGATCAGCAAATAGCTTTGATATACTAGAAAGTACTTTTGGTACATTTCTATTTGTGATACAAATTCTTGTTTTTGATTCTCTAGGTTGCATTACATTTGGGAAATTAACAGAGTTTTTAATATTTCCATTTTCTAAGAAATCTTTCACTTCTTTGACTGCCATCTTTGCACAGTTATCTTCTGATTCAGGTGTTGAAGCACCTAAATGTGGTAATAAAATAATATTTTCTTTACCAATTAATTCTGGTGCAGCGAAATCACTAACATATTTAGCTACTTTACCTGTTTCTACTGCCGCTAATAAATCAGCATTATTAACTAAATCACCACGAGCAAAATTGATGATACGAACACCATCTTTCATTTGGGCAAAAGCATCTGCATTGATATATCCTTTTGTATCCTTATTACTTGGCACATGTAATGAAATATAATCACACTCTTTAAAAATCGTTTCTAAAGATTCAGCGTTTTTGACCCATTTAGACATTCCCCAAGCAGCATTTACAGATAAGAATGGGTCAAATCCTAAGACTTCCATTCCTAACTTAGTTGCAGCATTAGCTACAGCTACACCAATAGCACCTAGACCGATTATTCCTAATTTTTTGCCATCAATTTCTGGTCCAACATATTGGCTTTTTTGTTTTTCAGCAGCACTAGCTACATCGGCATTATCTTTTTGTGTTTCTACCCAAGAAATTCCTTCTACAACTTTTCTTGATGACAGAAACAATCCACATAATACTAATTCTTTTACAGCGTTCGCATTCGCTCCTGGTGTGTTAAATACAACAATCCCCATTTTAGCACATTCCTCTAATGGAATGTTATTAACTCCCGCACCTGCTCGCGCAATGGCTTTTAATGAAGTTGGAAAATCATAATCATGTAAAGATGCTGAACGAACTAAAATCGCATCTTCATCTTTCATATCTTCTCCCACAAGATACGAATCATTAAATTTTTTCAATCCAATATCAGATATTTTATTTACTAATTTTATATTATACATAGTATTCTCCCTAAGCATTTTCTTCTTCAAATTTTTTCATGAAAGTAACTAATGTTTTTACACCTTCTAAAGGCATTGCATTATAAATTGAAGCACGAATTCCACCTACTGAACGATGCCCTTTTAGGTTTGTCATTCCAGCTGCAATACTTTCTTTTACAAACTTTTCATCTAAATCCTTATTTGGTGTTGTGAATGTTACATTCATTAAAGAACGATTATCTACATTTGCATGTGGTTTATAGAAATCTGATGTATCTAAATAATCATAAAGAACGTTTGCTTTCTCTATATTACATTTTTCCATTACTTCTAATCCACCTTTGTTATCAATCCATTCTAACACTAACCCTAATACATAAATCGCATAAGCAGGTGGTGTATTATACATAGAATCGTTTTCAATCATTAATTGATAATCCATTAATACTGGTGTTTGTGGAGCCACTTTTTGTAATAATTCTTCTTTAATAATCGCTACTCCTAAACCTGCAATACCCATATTTTTTTGTGCCCCTGCATAAATCATTCCAAACTTAGAAACATCGATTGGTTTAGATAGAATATTCGAAGACATATCTGCAATAATAGGCACCCCTTTTGTATCTGGAACATATTTCCATTCTGTTCCAAAAATAGTATTGTTTGTACACAAATGGACATACGATGCATCTCCAGTTAAATCTAATTCTTCTTGCGTAGGAATATGTTTATATCCATTTTCGCTTCCATCATAAGCAACATGAATATCTCCATATTTCTTTGCTTCTTGCATGGCTTTCTTAGAGAAGGCACCAGTTACAATGTAATCTGCTTTACCATTCTTTAATAAGTTAATAGGAACCATTGAAAATTGTTGTGTAGCTCCCCCTTGAATAAATACAATTTGATATCCTTCTGGAATATTCATTACTTTCTTTAATAAAGCTTTTGTATTATCAAATATTTTTAAATAGGAAGAGGATCTATGACTCATCTCCATTACGCTCATTCCACTGTTTTCATAATTCAACATTTGTTTAGCTGCATTTTCTAATACTGGCTCAGGCAACATTGATGGACCTGCTGAAAAATTTAAAACTCTTTTATCAGTCATAAATATAACCTTTCCTTTCTTTTATTTTATTTTAAGATTGTATACAATCTTGTTTCATTAGATTATATGGTAAATAATACTATTTGTCTAGTAATTTCATAAATTTTTAATTTATTTTTATATTTTTAATAAAAAATAAACTATTCCAGTATATTCTATGTACTTAATCATTAAATATGATAGGTAAATAAAAGATATCATGAATGATATCTCAGACTGTTGACAATCAAAAAAGGATTGTTAACAGTTTTTTCTATTCACATCTTTTTGTGAC
>JBKEBJ010000443.1:0-1721 GCA_047973105.1 Coprobacillaceae bacterium
TTTATTAAAAATGATTCTGGAGGCGGATGTCGTCTTGAAGGTATCACAGTAATTACTATTAAAGATAATACAGGTACAGACACATCTAAAGATAAAGTGGATGGTTCAATGTCTGGACAAGAATTATTATTTTCAAGTACATACAAGAAAATTGCTGGTAGTGATATTAATACACCTGATGCAGACGGATATATATCTTTAAAAGTGAGCAATACAATTGCAGGTGATTTAGCGGATTTAACAAAAATCTTTACTTATAGAATTACTTTACAAGCTTCACCGATTTTAACTACTGCAGAACAAACGGCTTCATCATATGTTTATTATATTGTTGATAAAGATGGGGTAGAAGTTGCAGGAACAAGAGATACTGTAAATATTACAGGGAGTACAGTGTTAACTATCCCTTTAGCTCATGATCAATCTATTGTGTTTAAAAATCTTCCAACAGGAACTAAATATTATGGTATTGAAGATAAAATAACGGACTATACTTCAGTAGCTGCCATTACAAAAGATGGACTTACAGTAAACAACATTGAATATAAAGAGGCTAGTGGAAACTTAATTATTAATCTAAATAATGCAGAATCTTGTGATGTTATGTTAACAGAAAATGAAAACTTAGCTGCAGTAGTAAATACTTATAAAGATGTAAGTATTACAGGAGTGCTTATTGAGAATTTACCATTTGTGATTTTAATTATTTTAGGAATTGGTGGACTTGGGTTTTATGCAGTTTCAAAAAGACGTAAAACAACACGTTAATAATGGAAAAAACAAAATACAATGAAAGAGAATATGAAAAACAGTACTTTCATAAATAACAAACAAGAAGTAGGTATAAAGGTTGTTCGTGGAATTAATACTATTATTGACTATGGTGTGATGTTGGTTTTCTTATTCATGTTAATATTCGGTTGTTATGCGATATGGGATAATAATCAAATTTTATATGAAGCAAATGCTACGAGATATGAAACATATAAACCTACAACAAATAATAGTATTTCCTTTGCAGAATTAAAAAATATAAATAATGAAGTATTTGCTTGGATTACTATATATGGCACAGAGATAGATTATCCTATTGCCCATACAGATAATAACTCTAAATACTTAAATACGAATCCACTAGGAGAATTTTCATTAGCAGGTAGCTTGTATTTAGATTATTTAAATAATCCAAATTTCACAGATTTTAATAGTATCATTTATGGACATCATATGGAAAAAGATGCTATGTTTGGAAATCTTGATAAGTTTTCTGAGGAGTCATTCTTTATTAATCATCAATATGGAAATTTATACTATGGTGGAAAAGACCATGGTTTAGAATTCTTTGCTTTCTTAGAAGAAGATGCATACAATTGGGATCTTTATAAACCAGGAATAGAAACAGAGGATGCACAAACAGAATATCTGTCGTATATATATTCTATATCTAAGAATACAAGGGATATAGGGGTTACTTCCTCAGATCAAATAGTATTATTGAGTACATGCGCTAGTGATACAACAAATGGAAGATATATCCTTGTTGGACGTATAAGTGATGAAACTTTTGAAAATACTTTTGATAAATCACAAAGTGATGATAAGTTGAATAATGACCTATTTGGTGGGACTTGGACAATTTGGAAGATACTTCTTTGGGGAATTATTATAATTATTGTCATAATACTATTAATTCTTTTATTATTAAAGGTAATAGAAAGAAA
>JBKEBJ010000457.1:0-5360 GCA_047973105.1 Coprobacillaceae bacterium
AATAGCATTAAGGAAGATAAATCATGTTTGAACTATTATTGATAATAATTGCTTGTAACATCCTATTGAATATATTAGATGGTGATAAATAAAAGTTATATGTAAAAAAGAACTTTAAATCAAAATTAGCGATAATAACGAAAGAAAAACAATTACTATTTTATAAATAAAAGAAAAAAGTATTAAAAATATAACATTTTAATTCTTGTCAAGTAGTGAAATGGTTTAGAATAAATATAATCTAAAATAGATATATCCTAAATCATAAAAATAACGACTGATTTTTTAAAGGATGGAAACCCTTGCTATGACTGATGTTTGAACAAGATGTGTAAAAAAGCGTGTATAAAAGTGTACAAAAAGCGTGTGTAAAAACGTGCTTTATTTGTACAACAAATCTGATACAATTAGTATTGTAGAAATGCGTCCAAAAGCAAAATTGGTTGTATTTACCTTCAATAAGCAAGAATTATATCATACAAAACTTGATTATATATTTGTCTTTTATACTAATTTAATGAACAAATAAAATAGAAGTTGAATGATAATTAGAAAGGACTTACTTAAATGATTAATATAACATTACCAAAAAGAAAAAAAGCAACTATAGAAAGTGGAAATCGTTATCTTGTTAAAAAGAAAGGTTTACTTATTGATAGAAGTGAAATAACAATAATAGAAGAAGATGAAAATTACTATTACTATAATTGCTATTTACCTTGGGTTACAAACGATGGAATAGCATATGAACAGTTTCAATATGAGGGTAGAATAGAAAAAGAAAGCGATCTACTAAAGTATATAAGACCTGCTAATACCATTAAGCAAATAAAGATTAAGAATCATATGATGAAATCAATGAAAATAACATTTGAAATATGCAAAGGATTAATCATATGTGCAATACTTTCATTGTCAATCTATGGAATGATGAGCTTACAGGAATTTAAGAGCATAGAGTATAAAGTGTTAAATGTATCAGATATGCAAATAATATTTCACGCTGTTTTACCAATATATGTAATATATATAATAATATCGAAAGCAGCTAAATGGTTAAAGAGTATTTTAGAGTAATAATGGTTATTTAAAATATACAAAAGAGAGAAAGAGTAATATAAATATAGGGTAGAATATAAAGTATATATAGATTTAACAACAAAGAAAAATTGATACTATATGGTTAAAATGCTATTATGAGAATGACATAAAACATAGGAAAAGGGGAGTTATTATGAATATAATAAAAAAAACATTAGATACAAAAGCAAAGAAAATAATTGCTATTGTATTAATGGTAGTAGTCGTTACATTAAGCGGAGTAGGTATTTATGCAATGACTAATACTAATAAAAAGGAAAAAGATTTATTGAAAGTTGTAAAAGAGCTGGTTATTGAGTATGGAGAAGAAGAACCAAATGATACAGAATCATATATTGATACAAAACAATTATCAAAAGATGAAGAAGATAAAGTGATGAAGACTGGGAAAATAGAAATTAAGGATAAACAATACGTAGATGTAGAAGTAATTAAAGATCATGATCATACTGCAGAAGAGCATGTTCATGAATATGAACCTAAATCAATTCTTGCGATTGGAGAATATCAAGTAAAAGTATCCTATAATGATGAAGTAAAAGAAACTAAATTAATTGTTAAGGATACGATTAAACCAGTATTCAACGATGTGAACGAAGTAACACTTGAACAAACAGAAGATCATAATGTAGTTCTTGACTTATTAAAAACTTCTATTGTTGCAGAGGATCTACAAGAAGTAACCTATGCATATGGTGTGGGTGAAGATGTAGACAATCTAAGTGAGATTAATACTATTGATTTTAATGTAGCTGGAGAATATGAAGTTACTGTTGCAGCAATTGATTTAAGTGATAATAAAGAAAATAAAACTATCAAAGTTATTGTGACTGAAAAAGTTGAGGAAGTAGTGGAACAAACAACAGATACAAATAATTCTAATGGAAATAACAATGATGGTGGTTCTAACAACAACGGAGGAACTAACAATAATGGCGGATCTAATAACAATGGTGGATCCAATAATAATGGTGGAACTAATAATGATGGTGGATCCAATAACAATGGAGGAGCAACAGGCGGTGGAACTACACCAGAAGCTCCACATTCGCATTCTTTTACTCCTGTTGGTGGTGTTTGGTTTAATAGTGAGTCTGAGTTAGATTCTTGGGCGAGTAGCTATATTACGCAACAAAATTGGCAATCAGCAAGATGGGAAAGTAAGAAATGTTCATGTGGGAAATATGGTATTGTGAGATTTAAAGATATCACGTATTGGGATTAAAAAGAGATTATACATTTTGTATAGTCTTTTTTTTAAGGAGGAAATTATGAAACAAAAGTGTAGATCACCAACAATCAAAAAACAATGGTTCTAAATTCATTGTACAAGAACACCAATATAGATACATTAGGCACTTTTAAAGTGTCTTTTTATTTTCAAGAAAGAAGGTATAGAAATGAAAAAAATCATGAAATTATTATTAGTTATTTTAATGTCGATTACAACAGTGATTCCTAGCGTGAGTAATATTCAAGCTGCATCATATAATGTTGGTCAAACATTTATAACTGGATGGAATGTCGCAACAGTTCCGTCTGAAGGGCTTTACGGTCAAGTTGCAAAATTATCTGTTGATGGTAGAGAAGCTTGGTGTTTACAAGCTAATATACCAGCACATGTAGGAAGTAATGACGAGGTGGATTTTTCAGATATTGGAATATCTAATGATCAAGCCTCTGATATTAGTTTGATCGCTTATTTTGGTTATAGAGCTCCTGGTATGCAGAATGATGATAACTATGTTTTAACTCAAAATCTGATTTGGAAATATTTAGGATACTCGTCTTATTATTATAATTCTACATGGACAGTTGAAAAACAAAATGAGTGGCAAAATACTGTATTAAAAAAAGTGGTTGATTTTAATACAAATCCTAATTTTGGAGGGGCTTCATTTACTGTGAATGTTGGGGAAACTATCAATATTACAGATACAAATGCAGTGCTAAATAGTATGAAAGTTACAGATGCTAATGGTTTGAATGTTAGCATTTCGGGGAATTCGTTGAGTATTACAGGTACAGTTGATGCCCCTGAACAAGCGGTTATAGTGCTTAAGCCTGACTTGGATGAAAGCCAATTAGGTACAAATTTTGTGGTTAGAAATGGAAATTCACAAGGTGTTAGTGTATGTAATTACAGAGACCCTGCTGAATATCGAATAAGAGTAAAAGTAAACAAGTATGTAGATGTGAATTTATCAAAAGTAGACAGTGAAAATAAAGATTTTGTACCACAAGGGGATGCAAGTTTAGTTGGTTCCAAATTTGGGGTATTTGATGCATCTAATGATCAACTGTTAGAAGAAAAAGTAATTGATGAAACAGGAACAATCAAGTTTAATCAGTTATGGGCAAATATGAAATATTATATTCAAGAAATTAGTGCTGGTGAAGGGTATGTATTGAATGGAGAGAAGTTTCATGTTGATCCTGCAGCATTATTAACTAGTGGCACAGTAGGTGCTGATTTACAATATTACATGACAGTTGAAAATCATGTTATGAAACAGGCGTTTTCAATTATTAAAATTAGCTCTGATGGTTCTAGTACAGAAACGCCAACTGTAGCTGGTGCAGAATTTACAGCATATCTATTAAGTGAATACAATGTATTAGGAGATAGTGCTCCCGTAAGAGATGTATTAATTACTGATGATAATGGATATGCGTTATCAAAAGAACTTCCTTATGGTAAATACATTGTAAAAGAAACGAAAACCCCTGTTGATTTAGAGACAGCTAGAGATTTCTTTGTTGTTATTGATAAAGACAGTAGAGAACCACAAGTGTATAGAATACTGAATGATGCTCCATATGAGGCGTATGTAAAAATTGTTAAGGGTGATGCAGATACTGATGAGACAGTAGTGTTTGATTCGCTAGAAATTCAAATTTACGACGAACAAGGAAATCTATATCGTCAAAAAGTGGGTGAAAAATGGATTGATACATTTGTCACTGATGAGACAGGTACAGTTACTACTCCGTTAAAGATGAAGGCGGGTACTTATTATATTCATGAAATTAAAACACCAAAGGGATACCTGACTTTAGAAGAGCCTTTAGAGTTTATTATTACAAATCAAGGAGCAGTAGAAATAGATGAAGATGGAGACCCTATTTTAAAAGTAGTTATTAAAAATGAAAAACCAACTGCAAAAATCGTAATTAATAAATCATTTGAAACATTAGAAACTGAAATTGAAGAAGATACAGAAGAATTAACAGATGATGCAGATGTAGAAGAAATAGAAACTCCAGAAGAAACAAAATATGCTAAATTCAAAGTAGAAGTACAAAGTGATATTATTAATCCAGCTAATGGTGAAGTGTTATACAAAAAAGGTGATGTAATTAGCAATCCTAATAGCGAAGATGGATTATTTATGACTGATGAAAATATGCAAGTAATCATTGATGGTTTACCAATGGGAATTGATACAGCTAAATTTAAGGTTATTGAAGTAGAAACATCAGATGGTTATAAATTAACGGATCCAATTGAAGTGGAATTTACACAAGAAGATTTAACGACAAAAGAATATGTATATACTATTGATGTGGAAAACAAACTATATAAACCATCAATTGGAACATTAGCTACAGGAATTAATGGAGAAAAGATTTTAGATCCAACAATTGATAATGATATTATTGATCAAATTGATTATAAGGATTTTGATATTTCTAAAGAATATACTTTAGTTACTGAGTTTGTTTGTAAAGAAACAGGAGAAGTGATCGCTGGCGCAAAAGAAGAAAATATTGTTTTAGATAGTATTGATGGAAAGTATGAAGTTAAATTAACTATTCCAGCTAATACAGTCAAAGATGGAGATTACTACTTTAGAGAATTTTTCTATACTAGTGATAACCCTGATACTCCCTATGCAGAGCATAATGATGAAAATGACGAAGGTCAAACAATCCGTTTTGAAACACCAGAACAACCAGTTATACCAATTGAACCAGTTACACCAGTAACTGGAGATGATACAAGTGCAGCTGCGTATGTTGTATTAGGAATGTTTGCATTAGGTGGTTTTTATATTGTATATAGAAATAATAAAAAGCGTAAAAAATTATTAGAAAGTCAAGAAGGTTAGTTCTACTAATCTTCTTTTTTATGTTACTGGTCGGAACTGACCAGTAGGAAGGAGAAACGGAATGAAATATGACTAATATAATTAAAGGGATTTTATATCACATCGATATTGCATCTAATCAATATAAAATTTTATTGTATGATCAAA
>JBKEBJ010000469.1:0-2483 GCA_047973105.1 Coprobacillaceae bacterium
ATGAATATTTCAGACGAATTTTATGTAATATATTAGGTGAGTTTGTTGAAAATGGTGAGTATCCAAATGATATGGAAAAATTAACTGAAATTGCTCAAAATGTATGTTACTATAACGCTAAGAAGTATTTTTGAAAATTTCTGAATTATTCAATTTGCAACGTTGCTATTTAAATAAAAATAATAAAAACTTAGAAAATTTCTCAATGTGAGATTTTTTCTAAGTTTTTTTCAATTTGCAACGTTGCCAATTGTTAAGTTTACAGTACATTGCAATGCTATTTAAGTTAATATTTAAAAATTTTATTTTTGAAATATTTTAGGCTTATAATAGGACATTTAACATAATTGTGTTTTTAGAGTATCCTAATTTATTCCTTTATACCACCATTTGCTGCATTCATAAGGTCATTATATGCCCAATGAGTTTTTGGTAAATCAGTAAATGTAATATTTTCAGTAAATGTAATAGGTCTTTGGATAAGTCTATTAATTAATGATACAAATTCTGCACGTGTAGTAGGATTTTTTGGTTTAAATGTACCATCTGGATATCCAGTTATAATTCCTGCACCATATAATTTTTCGATACTAGCTGTCGACCAACTTTCACCAATGTCAGTGAAGTTCATTTTACTGTTAACATCTTCAGTTGTTATAAATTTAGCTAGTATCACTGATAATTCTTCTCTAGTAATATCACTATTAGGTTTAAATGTACCATCTGTATATCCAGATATTACATCAGTATTAACACAAAAAGCAAGTGCTTGAGCATACCAAGAGTTTTTATCAACATCGCTAAATTTATTTAATATAGTTGTGTCGATATTTTCATTTGGATCTCCATATAAGTTATAAATAATTTGTACAACTTCTTGTCTTTTTAAACTATCATTAGGTCTAACTGTATTATCTGGGTAACCAGTAATATATATTTTATATAGTTTTTCTTCTTTCCAGTTGTTATCACTTTCGTTATCATCTTCAGGAGTTTCAATTATAGGATTATTTTGACTTTCTTTAACTTTTGATGAAATATAGTCATCATCGTCATAGTAATTGTCAGAATAATAGCTATCATCATCTGTTTTTATAAAGTTTGCCTTTAGTTTAATATTATGATTAGGCATATCAAAAGCTAATATATATTCATCTGGATTAGTAATAATGATGCTATCATCACCTTCAACAGTCCACTTATCAAATTCATATCCTTCAAATGGCCATGCCATAATTGAGATATTTTGACTAGCAAAATAAATTCCACCACCAAAAGCTTCTCCACCAGAACCTTCTATTATTTCAACATTATATGATGATGCTTCTTTATAGTATAAATTAACAGTGTGTTGAGATTTTTTCAACATAAATGAATATTCACTACCAGAAACAACATTATCATATTTTATATTATCAACATAAGCAGAGTCAAGTTCATACTTAATAGGTACTTCGCTTGGTGTTTTTAAAATAATATTTTCAGAAATAAGACCTTCTTGTATTTTAGGTTCAGCAAGTTGTGTACCATCTATAAGTTTATAATTAGTAGTAACTGTTGATTTTTGATTATAGTATAGATTAACTTTATAATTACCACTTTCTGTAGGAGTGAAAACTCCAGTAGAACTATCTAAATATTCAGTAGGTGTATTGTTAACAGTTTCCATATTCTTATATGTGTATCCTGTAAATGTTGGAATATCTATTATAGTTTGTGATTTTATAGGTGCGTTTTTATAAGCATATAGCACTTGATTTCTTTTAACACCAGTACTTATTGCTTCAACAGTTAAGTTATAAGTTATTGGCTCATAAGTGATTTCAACAGTCTTATTATATTTATCAGTTGTTAAAGAAAAATCGAAATCAGTTGGATTAATGCTAGTACCATCAATCTTAACTTCTTTTATTTTATATTCCTCTAAATCTTCTGTAGGTTCAAATTTATACTCATTTGTATCATATAATATATTAAATTGTTTATCATCAGATTTTTCAGATTCACCTGAGTCTAAATTTACGATATATTCTTTGAAGGTTACAGTCACAATAGGCTTATAATATATATCAACAGTATATTCACCAGTCATGCTTTCGCTTGAGCCCTCTATATGAGTTGGTAACCAAACGTTATATTCTTCATAGTTATCTAATACTTTTGTGACACCATCAGGATAAGTTATTTTTAAGTTATCTACAATAAAATATATATTTTTATCGTTTACAAGAATTGGATTTTCATTTTTGAAATTAATATTTGCTGGAATAATAAAACTTTGTTCAGGTGTGACTATACTATCGAAAAGAGGAACATCTGTATTATATGCATCTTCTTCAGCTTTGTTATGATAGTTTACTGTATATTTATATCCAGTGCCTGGAACAGTACCTTTATAATAACCAATATTTACAACAACATTACTATCAGAAAAATCCATTACAATATCTTTAAAGCTATCATGCAATTTCCATTTTTCAGAA
>JBKEBJ010000030.1:0-15475 GCA_047973105.1 Coprobacillaceae bacterium
ATTAGTTACAGTTCCCAAATTCGAATTTTTTGATTTCTTTACTCTTAAAATTTTAAAATTTGATAAACCACTCAAATCCGTAGATTAAATTGTGGTATGTGAATAATATAAATCTGTCAGTGAAGATAAATTTGTAATAGAGGTAGGTAATTCTCCTTCTAACAAAGGGTTTTGTTGAACTCTAAATCTAGTTAAACCTGAAAGTGTTCCAATCGAACTAGGAATAGTTCCAGAAAGATTATTATTCGCAACATTTATTTCTGTTATATTTGTTGCATTTCCAATAGATGGTGGAATAGCTCCTGATAAGTTATTGCTGTATAATCTTAAAACTTGTAAACTACTCATATTTCCAATTGTTGTTGGGATCGTTCCACTTAGTTCATTAGTATATAAAAACAAAGAATTTATATTCACCAAATTCCCAATACTAGAAGGAATTGATCCAGATAAATTATTATCATATAGATAAAGATTCGTTAAGTTAACTAAATTTCCAATATTTGATGGAATCTCTCCAGTAAGTTGATTTCTATCTAAAAGTAGTGATGTTAATCCCGTTAAACTTTCAATTCCTGTTGGTATTGTGCCAGTTAATGAATTATCTCTTAGATTTAACTGTGTAATTTGTGTGAAGTTTTCAATTCCATCCATAGTTCCCGTAAGCCCCGAACTATACAACATTATCACTCCAGTATAAGCACCAGCTTCGCTGGCACTAATATAACTATCACCATCAATATCAATTGCTCCATATTTTGCAATAATTGCTTGTTCTAATGGTCTAGAACTATCAGTAAATACACTATCAGTTATTGAATATGGTTTAATTGTTGTTTTTGAATCAATAGCCTCTTTATTTTCTTCAACTGCTTCTTTTTCAACTGTTTTATCTTCTACTGGTACTTGTTCTTCTCCAGTAATGTTCTCAATATCTTTTTCTATACTTTCTTCTGTTGTGCTATTTTCAGTTATAACTACATCATTATTTGCTGCTATAACATTATTCATTGCTAAACCAAATAACATCATTGCTGATAATAGGCTTAAAAATATTCTGTTATTGCTTTTTATTTTTGACTTTCCCATTGTTTTCTCCTTAATATTTTTTATTCTATATAAAATTCATAATATCTATAATGAGCTAAATTATTATAGACATAAACTATGATATCCCCACTAAAATTTCCTGCTACTTGATTATTGCTTGTAATCTCATACTGTTTACCCTTGTATTCAACATAAGATTTCTCATAATTGATTTGTGACATTTCATCATTTACTATTAATTGTAAATAATTACCATAATTATGTATTCTAACTATTTCTGGGGCGTATTCATCAATGCTATTTACATTGAAGGATAATTTTTGATTATTAATAATTATTGAATACTCACCATTTTGTGTTGCTAATATAGAAATCTCTCTTTCGTTTTTATTGAATTCAATTTTTTCTCTATCAAACAATACTTGTATGTTTTGTTCCGTTATGTCTCTTTTTAAATTAATTAGAACTGGTGTACTATTTCTCGAAGGAAATGTACCATAAGTAATACTTTCAATGTAAGGATTACTCTCTACCTTTTTCAACATCTCTAAATCATCAATTGATGATTGATAAGTTGTAGAACCATTATTACTTATAGTATTGTTATTTATCACTTGCGTTACCAATACGATTATTGCAATAATCGAAACAACCACTGTTATACTAATAACAGAAAGCATATTTGTTGATATGACATTTATCCTCTTGGTAAGTGTTGATAAGCTATTCGTTTTATAGATTTCCTCATCATAACTTAAATTCTGTTTATCTCCCATCTCATCTTGACGTTCTTGAAGAATCAAACCAAGTAATGGCAATAGGATTCCAGAATATAACTTAATATTATTTTCATCTTGATAATCAGTCAGTTGTTTTTCTAGTTTTCTTCTACCATAATGTAAATTAGTTTTGACTGTACCTACTTTACAATCTAGTATCTTTGAAATTTCTAAAGTAGTAAATTCCTCAAGATAGAATAATATAATTACTTCTCTTTGTTTACTTGTTAAATTTTCCACACAGCTTGTAACTATTTGTTTAACTTCTTTCAAGTTATATGCTTCATCTGGTAAGTTATCAATTCTCTCTTCCTCAATTACATTCTCAAAATCTTCAGAAAAATCATTAGATTCTAGAAATTGAGAATTCTTCCTTTTACTTGAACGTACAAAATCATAACAAAAATTTCTTACTAGAATATACATCCAAGAACTAAATGTTTCTGCATTTTTTAATGTATCAAATTTTTGATATATTTTGATCATACATTCCTGCGCTAAGTCTTTTGCAAGGGTTTCATCATTCACTATGCTATAGCACCAATAATAAACCTTATTAATAACATGTGAATACAACAATTCAAACTGTCCCTTACCTCTTTGAACTGTCCTAACAATTTGGGTAAGTTCTTCTTTCTTATCCATGTTCTTGCCCTCCTTCGTTACTAAGATTCTACCTACCCTAATACTTATACGAAATTCAAATATTAAAGGTTAAATATTTTTAAAAGAAAATTAGATTATTTTTTCCTTTGAAAATATTGAGAATCTTAAAAGTATATTTACAGATATAAATAGATTTACTTTTCTTATATCACATGTAAAGTTTTCGAAAATTGGATGTATTTTTGCATAGTTCGATTTTTACTGCCTAATCATTTAACTTAGTGATAGAAACGAACACTTTAAAATATAATTTGAATTATTAACTTACAAAAGGTTGTTAATGTTTAAGGTCAAGTTATTTTTTCACCAACAGCCTTTCCTATTATTCCATTCGTTATAAATACCGTCAAATTGTGATATTTAACCATAAAACATATTGTCACAGAATAAACGGATTAATTTCTTTTAATCATAAATAGGTAGTAATAAAACTAAAGAATAACAGCGTCAAAAGTTCATTATTTTATAATTAAAAATATATATGTTATCAATCTTTGTAACAATAATCTTTTACTTTATTTTTTATGTTAATCAGTACAGCTATTTAGATTACATAATTACCATATTTTTATACACATCAAATTTATCATTTCCTATTATAAAAATAGAAAAAGCAACTATGATAAGTTGAATATACAGGATTCACTTATATTTGTCTGTTGCTTTTTTATTATGTTATTGTTAGATTTACTTGTTTATTGTACCCATACGAATGCATCTTTTCAACTTTTAAGTCGAGATGATTTTAAATGAAACAATGCTTTTCTATACCTCCAAAAAAGGTATATTTTCTGATTCTACAGAAATTAAAATGATTTATAAACATGAAGATGATGATTCTAGTATTTTCTCTTTTAGTTACTTATTCATTTGTTTTTTTATCAAGGTTTTGATTTATTTTTTTTAGTGTCTCTAAAAATATTGTCTTTTCATCCGTACTAATCACATCTAATAATGTCGTTTCTGCTTCTTTGAAAATAGAAATGAATTTCTTGTTTAGTTTTTTACCTTTTTCAGATAGATGAATATCCTTTTTTCTTGCATCTTTACCATCACTAACTCGATAAATAAAATCTTTCTTTTCTAACCCTTGTAATAGACTAGTAACAGAAGCTCCTTTTAATCCTATTAATTTTTCCAATTGTTTCTGATGAATCAGTTGTTTTCTTTTTGTACCTTCATACACATAACAAACAATTCTTGCTTGTTGATGTGTGATATTATATGGTAATAGTTTTTCGTCTAATGATAAATATAGATGATGAATGATTTTACCAATATAATCGCTGTATAATATCTCTTCATTTGTGCTCATAGTATGTCTCTCTTTCATGATAATTACATAGTTTTCTAATAGTTAGAGTTCTAATTAATCATAGCATGTTTTTATACGTATACGCAATAACTATAGAATTTACTCTAAAACTACTACTTTGGAAAGAATAATGCTAGATGAGATATGTTACAATCCAACTTTCTCTTTTCCATTTCTTATTTTCATTTAATTATTCTTTCTAAAGAATTTTTGTACTTCTCCAAAAATCAATTGAATACTCGCTAATGCAACAGCTAATAACCAATGATAAATACTTAATGGCAGCAAACTAAAAATTGAGGCAATTGGTGGTATTATTGCCACCAAGAATGTAATTAATATGGATGCAATCGCACTATAGAATAAGATAGGGTTTGATAAGAATCCAACTTTAAAAATAGATTCATTACTTTTAACATTAAAGATATTAATTACTGATGACCATGACAAGATAATAAATGACATTGTAATACCAACTTCATAACTTGCTTGAACATCTTTGCTTATCTCTACAAATTGGCCAATATAGAATCCGATTAATGTAATGATAATAAAGATTGTTGCTTTTTCTGCTATTCTTTTACCTAGTCCTGCTGCAAAAATGCTATCGTCTTTTCGTAGTGGCTTTCTTTCCATAATATCATTGTCTGGTTTTTCTCTACTAATAAAGAATCCAGGAATACCATCTGCAACTACATTAATAAACAATAGTTGAACTGCAATGATAGGGGCTCCCCAACCTACTGCAACTCCGATTAGCATAATTAATATTTCAGCAAAGTTAACACTTAGCAAATAATGAATTGTTTTACGTATGTTTTCATATGCTCTACGTCCTTCACCAATAGCATCAACAATCGTTGCGAAGTTATCGTCTGTGATAACCATATCTGCTGCATTCTTTGAAACTTCCGTTCCAGTAATTCCCATTGCTGCTCCTACATCTGCTGCTTTTAGTGCAGGTGCATCATTTACACCATCACCAGTCATAGTAATTACCTCACCATGTGATTGCCATGCTTGAACTATTCGAATCTTATCTTCTGGACTAACTCTTGCATATACAGATATATTTCGAATATTCTTTCTTAATTCTTCTTCGCTCATATGTGACAACTGAGCACCACTTACAGCTTGATTGCCTTCTTCTAGAATGCCAATATCTTTAGCAATCGCAGATGCCGTAACAATATGATCACCTGTAATCATTACAGTTTTAATCCCCGCTTTCTTTGCTTCAAGTACGGCTCGTTTACTTTCTGGACGAGGTGGGTCAATCATACCTATCAATCCTAAGAAGTTAATGTCATGTTCTAGATTTTCTGCACTTAAGTCTTCTGGTAATTCATCATACTTTTTGTATCCAACTGCAATAACACGCAATGCATCTTTAGCAAAACCATCATGTACAGTTGTTGCTTTATCTAATAATGCTTCATCAAATGAAACTGGAATACGATCAAATGCGCCTTTTGTAATCGCAATATAACCACCATCTACTTTATGAACAGTCGTCATTCTTTTTCTTGTTGAATCAAATGGTAGTTCATGAACACGCGGATATTTCATTTCTATTTCTGCTCTAGTTAATCCTTTATCATGAAGTAATCGAATAATAGATACTTCGGTCGGATCACCAACTACTTTCTCCTCATCACCATTTCGCTCAATCGTTGCGTTTGTACATGCAGTTAACAGTTCCAATAATTGTTGTTCATTATCTGTAAATGTATGACCCGTTTTATTTGGCTCTTCATCTATATGCCAAATCTTTTGAATAAACATTTTATTTTGGGTAAGGGTTCCTGTTTTATCTGAACAGATAACTGAAGTATTCCCTACAGTTTCTACTGCTGGTATACGGCGAACAATTGTTTTCTTATCTACCATATGTTGTACACCAAAGGCTAATATCAAGGTAACAATTACTGGTAATGTTTCTGGTACTGCTGCAACCGATAACGAAATTGAAATTAGTAGCATATCGCCAATCGTCTCACCATGTATGAGAACACCGATCAAGAAAATTGCTATTCCAGCCATTACTGCCACAAAACATAGACGTTTTGCTAGTGACTTTAATCGCTTTTGTAATGGTGTCATTAATTTCTTTGTTGAATTTAACAACCCTGCAATTTTCCCCATCTCTGTCTTCATGCCGGTTTCTACAACTACTGCTTTCGCTCTTCCATTTGTTACCAGACACCCTGAATACACCATATTGATTCGATCCCCTAATGGTGCATCTTCTTCTATTACAGCATCTGGATCTTTTTCTACAGGTAAACTCTCTCCTGTTAATGGTGATTCTTCAACCTGTAAACTATTACTACTAATAATCCTTGCATCTGCAGAAATCATATCACCAGAGTTCAATTCTAAGATGTCTCCTGGAACCAGTATGTCTGCATCTATGTGCATCAGGGTTCCATCTCGAATCACAGTTACATTGTGAGAATGTAATTCCTTTAAAGCATCTAATGCTTTTTCTGCCTTACTCTCCTGGGTAATTCCCAGTACAATATTAATAAGAACAATTGATAATATAACAAATACTTTTGGCCATCCACTTCCTGTTGTAATTGCCATATACGTCGATATCACTACAGCAATCAAAAGGATAATTGTTGACGTATCCTTTAAATGATGTAGAATCTTTTCAATTAAGGTTTCCTTCTTTGCTTCATCAAATTGATTTTTTCCAAAACGATGTAGTCTTTCCTCTACCTCTGTAGAACTCAGACCCATTTCTATGTCTGTTTTTAATTCGCTTATAATCTTTTCTAACTCTTTTTTAAACCACGGCATAGCGTTTCCTCCTTGTTTTATTTGAAATCAATTCCATATAGCTAGTTTCTACTATATTTCCCTTCTTTCTTTTTTCTTATTTTTGTAAAAAGTCATTCATTTTTACTTATTGATGCTCATATTTTGTAGTAAGCATACAGTATCTAATACTACATACAACCATTGTATGATTTCAAAACTTTATGCTTTTTCGCTAATCGTATTTTCTTCCAATTATCACAATTAGTTAGAACTCTAATTGTTAGAATTCTAACTAATTGTATCATGGTTTAAAATATTATGCAAATAATAATTTATTTTTGTTAGTTCAAATAGAATTAAAAGAAATAAAAAAGAGGAATAACTTTCCTTGTTTCTTTGTGTTCATTCAATATCAAAATTTTTCTCAATCATATTCAAATAAATATAATAATGATTAAATGCGTATAAATAAAAACAGTAGCAAAACTAAGCTACTGTTTTCATTGTTTACTCTAATTCATATGTAATTATTAAGAGTTAGAGTTGTTATGTACATAAAGAGTGTCCATTATAGTGAAGGGCGATTTCCTATAATTTCTTACTAGTAATGTTTATATATCACTTATCATTCGTTCCTAGAGGGTAGTGCACTAATATAAGTGATTCGTATTTTATGTTCTTTATGCACACATTTTATATCAGTAATATAGAAGTGGATTATTATTGCATCCTTATATCTATATCAAATATATAATTAATCTTATGTCTTCATATACTGTTTTTTTAAAGAAACAGAAATTAGTACTATTACTATATTTTTTTATTCAATTCTAAAATATCTGTTACTTAACTTCTTTTCTCTTTTTAATAAAGAATCCTAACACCACTAACGATACACTCATCATTCCCATTAATAATGTAGTATTTGTGTAATCTCCTGTACTAACATTACTTAGTGTTGTTGTTGACATTCCTTCTCCATTTGGATTTGTTATTGAAGGATTTGTGTTTTTTGCATCTAATTGTTTTTGTGCTTCATCAATGATTGCTTGCAGTTCATCTTTTAACTGTCCATTTGATAATTTATTAACTAAGTCTTGGGCATTATTTATATCTTCTTGTGTTACACCAGAGTTTAGATTACCATCTTTATCCAATAAATCTCCTACTGCATCTTTTGCATCTAACATATCTTGTGCCTTATCAATTTCTACTTGCAGTGCATCTTTGAATACACTGTCTGGCAGTGCACTTACTGCAGCTTGTGCATCATCAATAGATGCTTGATTTGTAGTATCTTTGATATTTACATGGTTACTATTAGTAAATAAATCTTCTACTTTTGCTTGAGCTGCAAGACGGTTATTTAAATATTCTTGAGCTAAATCTATTTCAGTTTGTAAATCTGTCTTGTATTGTCCATCAGGCAATGCAGTAACAAGTGCTTGAGCATCATCAATTGATGTTTGTGTTGTTGTTTCTTGAATATCTGTTTTTGTATCATTCAATAGATTCAACACACTATTTTGTGCATCTAACATATCTTGTGCTTTATCAATATTATCTTGCCATTGACTCTTTGTTGGCTCTGTCCAATTATCAGCACTTTCTTGTGCTTTATCGATATCTTCTTGAGTTAATCCTTCAACTGGTCCCGTTTTATCAGTATTTAATAATGCTTCTGAAAGATCATCATAAATAAAGGTACCACCACTTACTGAATCTAATCCGGCAATATCTGGTTGCGCTTGAACAACTCCTGATCCTTGTACTTCCAAATGAGTTAATGAATTGCAATTTTCAAATATTTCTACTGTATTTCCTGTTAGCTGTGGATTATTTTGTATTGCTACAAGTTCTAGATTAGTCAATTGCTTAAATGATTCTGGAATTTCTCCACTTAAGTTAGTGTCGTATAAATACAATTTTTTTAATAATAACAAATTACCATATGAAGACGGAATTTCTCCAGTAAAATTATTAAGAGCTAATCCTAAATTATATATTTTAGAAAGTCCTCCTAGGTTTACTGGTAAATTTCCACTTAATTGATTATCTGTTACTGTAAATGATTCTAGTTTCGTTAAATTTCCAATTGATTCAGACAGGGCGCCAGAAAGAGAATTATAACTTAAACTTAGGTTATTTAGTTCTATTAATGTCCACAGACTTTCTGGAATACTTCCATTAATATTATTACTTGATAAGTTCAATTTTTCCAAACTGCTTATATTTCCAATATTTGTTGGAATACTGCCAGAAAACTCATTATTATACAAATAAATATTCTTTAAAGAAGTATTTGTAAAATACTCTAATCCATCTAATGTACCAGTTAATCCTTTTCCTCCCAGATTAATTGTTTGCCCATTCCAAGTAGCTGCATCTCCTTGAGATATCACTCCATCTCCTCCATCAATACCTGGATATGTTGCTATTAATGCATCATGTAATGGTTTTGAAGAATCTGGAAAAGCATTGGCTGTCAAATCTACTCTTGTTAAACTAGAACGATCCACTTGCTCCGTTTCATTTACAATAGTTGACTCAGAATTATAAACTTCTTCATTTTCTTCAATTACTTCCTCTTCTACTATTTCTTGTTCTTCTTCATTTACATTACCTGTTGCAACTACATCATCATTTGCTGCTATGACATTGTTCATTGCTAAACCAAATAACATCATTACTGATAATAAGCTTAAAAATACTTTTTTATTGCTATTTATTTTTGAATTATTCATCATTTTCTCCTTTGTTATTTTGTATTTTTCAATTCAAATTCATAGTATATGTATTGATTCATATCATTGAATATATATACTATTACTTGTCCCTTAAAACTTCCTAAAATTCTGTTATCATTTGTTAATGGATACTTCCCATCATTGTAAATCATATATGACTTCTCATAGTTTATTTGCGACATTTCGTCATTAATAATCAAATGTAAATAATCACCATAATTATGTATCTCTTTTAATTCAGGAGCATATTCATCCATGTTATTTACATTGAAGGAAAATTCTTGATTATTAATAATTATTGTATACTCACCATTTTGTGTTGCTGATAAAGAAATCTCTCTGCCGTTTTTGTTGAATACTATTTCTTTTCTATCAAACAATATTTGTATATTTTGTTCTAGTATATCTTTTTTAAGATTGATTAAAACTGATGTACTATTTCTCGAAGGAAATGTACCATAAGTAATACTTTCAATATAAAGATTCCCCTTCAATTTTTCAGGTGTTCGCAATACTTCCTGTGATGATTTTATATTGTTTCCTATAACATCATTTTTAGGTTTTTGTAATAACAATACTGCAATCACTATAATTGATATAGATACAATTATTGGAATTGTATTTAATGATATAACCTTTAATATTTTAGTGTACTTTGATACAGAATTCATTCTATAGATTTCTTCATCATAAACTAAATTCTGTTTCCCAACTACTTCATTTTGTTGTTCTAGAAGAATCGACCCTAATAATGGTAATAGTATCGTTGAATACAACTTAGTATTATTTTCTTCTTGGTATTCATTTATTTGTTCCTCTAAACTTTTTCTTCCAACATGTAAAAGTGATCTAATAGAACCAATATTCTTATCAAGAATTTCTGCAATTTCTCGTATCTTAAACTCCTCTAAATAGTACAGAATAATAACTTGTTTTTGTTTCTTAGGAAGTTTATCAATGAACTCTCTAATTAGTGCTTTTGTTTCATTTAAACTATACGCTTCTTCTGGTAAGTTATCTCTTCTATTTTCTATAATATTAGATGCCAGATTCTCATTTATATCATCATATAGAAGACTTGCAGAATAGTTCTTTGTTTTCTTAAGATAATTGATACTGGAATTTCTAACAAGACGATACATCCATGAACTAAAGTATTCTGGATTTCTTACTTCTACAACTTTATTATAGATTTGAATCATTGCTTCTTGTGCCATATCTTTAGCCATAGATTCATTATCAGCTAGAGAATAACACCAATAATATACTTTATCGATAATCTGTGAATATAGTAACTCAAACTGTCCTATATCTTTTTGAACAAGTTTTACAATTTGGGTAAGATTTTCGTTTTTATTCATTTCTTTCGCCCTCCTTTAAACCGCACCATTCAGCTTACCCTATACATTAGGCAAAGTGAGATTAAAAAAGGTCAAATTTTAATACGAATTTTTTGACTTTTTTTATCACCAAAGAAAATGTGTTTTTCCTATTCAAACTTTAGTCGTATTACTACATTATTACGTTCATTTTTAATTATGTAATGTTTGAAAAAGATAAGGTGCTGATAAAATTTTTAAAAAGATTCTAGTTGTTGATAGCTAACAACAACTTTATTTATTATTCCATTCGTTATAAATACCGTCAAATTACAATATTTAACCATAAAACATATTGTCACAGAATAAACGGGTTAATTTCTTTTAATCATAAATAGATAGTAATAACACTAAAAGGCAGTTCCCTATATAAACTCATTATTTATTATTAAAAATTAAAAAATATCTTCATCCTTTATAACAAAGGGATTTTTCTTTATTATTTAAATCAATATACAATTACATTCATTACATAATTACCATATTTTTATATATCTAAAATTTGTAATTTCCTTACTTATTGTTATATTATTGGACTTATTATAAAACGAAATAGATCACTCTCTAATTATTATGTAAAAAGAGAGGACAGAACTTTTGTAGTAACTTATAATGAAGTATATAAAAGTATTGGAGATGATGAAAATGGATTGGATAGAGAAAATGAATATGGCAATTGCCTATATTGAAGAACATATTATAGATACGTTAAATACCAAAGAGATTGCAGAAATAGCAGATTGCTCTACGTATCACTTTCAAAGAATGTTTGCTTATATGACAGGAGTTCCCTTATCGGAATATATCAGACGTAGGAGAATGTCTTTAGCTGTAGCTGATTTGAAGAGCAATGATATGAAAATTATAGATGTAGCATTAAAATATGATTATAGTTCTCCTACTGCATTTAATCGTGCATTTCAAAGTGTACATGGGGTAGCACCCTCCCTTGTTAAATTAGATGGCGTATCAGTAAAATCATACCCACCTCTTAACTTTCAGATGGTAGTAAAAGGAGTGGAAAGTCTAGATTTTAGAATTGAAACAAAAGAAGCATTTCGTGTTGTGGGTATTTCTGTTCCACTTTATGGAGATTTTGAAAGCATGAATGAGCCAGTTGAACAGATTTGGAAAATTGCAGAGGCTAATGGTACAATCCAAAAGTTAAAGCAATTAATGAACAAAAATTCATTGGGATTACTTGAAGTGATGTTACCAGATGAAAATATTGAAAGTTGGCGATATTTAATTTCTGTTGCATCTGACACCCCTATAGAAGAACCTATGGAAGAATATATTGTTGATACATATACTTGGGCTATCTTCTCATACAAGGGGAAAACAATTGAAGAAGTACAAGAATTAGGAAAGCGAGTAATTTCAGAATGGCTTCCAACAAGCGGATATGAATATGACAATGGTCCTGATATTTCAATACATTCTAAAGAAAACATAGGTGGAAGCATTCTTGAGTATTGGTTACCAATCAAAAAGCTAAGTTAAAGGAAGGATAAAATATTATGATAGATTTTAAAAAAGAGAAAAATATAGAACCTGTTGATGAAAATCTAAGTGTTTTTTTAGATAAGAGCTTCTCTGCATATAAAACATTGGTAGAAAAGTTGCCAGACTTCGAAGCTGATTTAGAGTGGCGTTTTTATAAAGATGGTGGTTGGCTTGCAAAAGTTACTCGAAAGAAAAAAACAATATTTTGGGGAGAACCAAATGTTGGCTGCTTTTCTATCGGTCTTCATTTTAATGAAAGAAACAAACAAGGTGTTTTAGAACTAGATATAGCAGATGAATTAAAACAAATCTTTTTAAATACACCAGCCAACAAAAGTAAGCAAACCACACTTAAAATTGATATTTAAAATGAAAGCCAATTACCTGATGTCTATCAATTAATAGAGTATAAAAAAAGATCCAAGTAACAAAAATACAAGACATTAGTATTTGATGCGTCACTATATGATTAAGATACATTGCATTTTTACATGATTGAATCCATATAGATTATCTATTTTCTTATTAACAAAAAAGAAATACAGAGTAATACTATTTGATAAGCATTATGCTTAGTATGTAATAACAAAAAAACAAATTACTAGTTCTATGTGTAGCAGAATAAAAAAAGTTGTAAAGATAGGATGGCTATCTCTACAACTTAATTTTATTTATCCCATTATAATATACAGTATACTAAATGATTTTTTATAATTCTATATGCTATTTTAAGAGAGGTAATATTCAAATAGTATACCGACTATCACAAAATACAATATTTATTATAAATAAATATCTTCACCATTTGTTTCAATGACTCTTTTATACCAATAAAAGAAATGTTATTTTATCCTAAAATATGTAGATTTTATCAGTGGGCTTCGGTATCAATAAAATATATCTTGTTAGCGAATTCATCTGATTTTATACTGTCTCTAACAGATTTAAGCTGTTTCGTTAGAAGAAAAATACTAACAATATAAATATAATAGTTTATATTCGAAAGGTCATTTTCTTTTATTCTTCTAATAATTCTATCACTAATCTTTGACATCGGGTGATGATATTAATTTTGATTAAACTTAATGATAAGAAATACTTTTCCTTATTGTCCTGATGCCCATTTCAAAATAATTCGCTACTATAGACTTTATTCCAACAAAAACAGAAACACATTAAAGCGAATGTATGAACTACAAGGAAAGAGAGTACACAAACCTAGAAACAGTGCCAGGAAGTTATGGCAGTAAAAAACTCATACCCAATTCTGATTCCATATAATCGAAACTTTACATAAATCTCCCCTTTTATGTAGTTGCGGGCATTTCATGAATTTTTTATATAACTACATACCTAAAGAAGGTAAAACTACCAAATGTAGATATTGGGATGTCTACCTACAAAAGATGAAAGAACATGATCTATTTAACAGACGAAAAAATTCTGAAAATTATGTAGATTTAATGAAAAAGAAGAAACCTATCATGGGTATTAAGAGCTATCAAACTAGATAAGGACTTAGCGGTAAAGAAACCAATGGTAATCACTGGATGTCCTAGATGTAACAGAGCGATGGTTATTAATGAAGAATGGAAAGTACATACACCGCAAAAGTGAAGTTCTTTTCACTATGATTGATTTGTTTAGGCAAGTAAAAAATCATTCTCAGCTGAGCCCAACATTATAAACTTAAGGTAGTACGATATATTTCTGCGTTACTATTTATTACTTCTTTAACTGAAGGTAGGAGGTTATGTATTAATTTATGATAGTACCTCCCCTATAGGCATTATAAAAGTACTAAGCATTTCTTCCTTTCTCTTTCTAATCCTTTCCATCTCTTTATCCATTCTTCCGAATCAGCTTCCAAAAACATTTGAATAAATTACTCCCTAAATGACCTGTCTCTTCTCTTTTATACTTTATAAACACTTCCCTAAAGGAAGTGTCAAGTTTTTTTAACATGTCGCTTTGTTATACATCATTTGATTGCGTACTTAATTATTTTGAGTTATACTAATAGGGATGAAAGATGTATTAGGGAGAGTGGAATTATGTCAAATAATGAATTGCATGGACAGTTTATAGCTACAATATATGATTTAAAAAAACTTTGTACAATGATGCCAACAGAATGTCAATTACAGTTATCAGAACTAATTGTAATGAAAAGTGTTGTCTATGGATGTAATGAGTGTTTAAATGTTGCCGAAATACAACGAATACAGAATTTATCAAAGCCAGCTATATCACAAACATTAAATGCTTTAGAGCGTAAAGGATATATTGTTCGTTCTATTGATTCATCGGATCGTAGAAAGATAGTTGTTAGCGCTACTGATGAAGGAAATTTAA
Source organism: Coprobacillaceae bacterium (assembly GCA_047973105.1). GTDB lineage: Bacteria > Bacillota_I > Bacilli_A > Erysipelotrichales > Coprobacillaceae > CAKVJS01. The sequence continues at coordinate 14,567 of JBKEBJ010000030.1, forward strand.
TATTTTCCAAAACGAATGACACGTATTTACGATTTCTTGATGATTTAATTACACTTTATGGAGAAGAAGACTTATATATATTAATTGAAAAAACACAGAAACTCCTTGCAGTTTATAATGATATTATGAAATAAAGAGCTATGAATATAATGCAATGCATTGTTCATAGCTCTTTTTATATTTATGAAACTAACGATTGTGTTTCTTTATTACGAACTTTTAGTTCACCATCTTCACCATATACTACAATATTTTCTGATTGTTGACTATTGTCTGCTAATACAATATCGGTAATAGCATCTTCAATTAGTGATTGAATTGTACGACGTAATGGACGAGCACCGAAATCTGGGTCGTATCCTTTTTCCACAACTTCATCTATTGCACTGCTTTCTACCTGTAAAGAAATTCCCATAGTAACTAATCTTGATTTTAATTCTTCAATCATATTTTTTGCTATCTCATATACGTGTTCTTTTTCTAGTTGATGGAAGACTACAATTTCATCCAAACGATTTAAGAACTCTGGTTGGAATGTTTGTTTTAAAGTTTCCATAATTGTATCTTTCAATTCTTCTACTGGTTTAGTTACACTAACGTTACTAACATCACTAAAGCCTAGAGAAACGCCACCTGTAATTTCACGAGATCCTAAATTTGAAGTCATAACTATAATGGTATTTTTAAAATCTACTGTACGACCTTTACCATCTGTTAAACGTCCATCATCCATGATTTGAAGTAATATATTCCAAACATCTGGATGGGCTTTTTCAATTTCATCAAGCAATATAATACTATAAGGTTTACGACGTACTCTCTCTGTTAATTGACCGCCTTCATCGTAACCAACATAACCTGGTGGCGATCCAATCAATTTGGAAACGGTATGACGTTCCATATATTCAC
>JBKEBJ010000066.1:0-1631 GCA_047973105.1 Coprobacillaceae bacterium
TTTTGTTCCTTCATTGGTGGATTAAGAATAGCGTTTAGATGAGCAGGTTTTGGTGTTCCATATTCAAAAGTTAAAATCATTTTTTGAACAGCTTTTTTTAAAACCTCAAAATCATAATTACGAAATAATTCATACCAAGTATTTTTTTTAAGCTTTTCATTTGCACTATCGCTTGGCAAAAAATTAGGATACTCATTATTTAATATAGCCATAATTTGATTAAATTCTGCTTTAGTTGTCATCTCTACACCTACCAATCTGTGTCATTTAAAATATCTGCTGCGTTTTTAGTATTATTGCTTTTGCTAGTTTGGTTTATGAATACACTTCTGTATCCTCTTTCAATAGCAATGTTTAACATTTGTATTTTTTGTTCATCGTCATATTCATTTAACTTGTTGATTATTCTCTTAACAGATAATTCTGTATTGATATTCTTACCAAACAAAGCAATTCTATTTTTTAAGAACTCATTAAACAAAATATCAACTTTTGGATTTTCAAAGTAGTTGTCAATGACAATTGACTTATTAGTATTATCAGTATTAGTATTATTAGTCTTAGTGGTATCAGTCTTATTATGTTTTACCACTTTTGGATTAACCATATTTGGTGTAACCACTTTTGGATTAACCATATTTGGTGTATTGCTATTTAAGTGATACTCCCAAATAAATCCAACTTTTTTAACTTCTAAAGCATTATGTTTTTTTAATTCTTTAATTCTTCTAGAAATCGATGTAGTGCCTACACCTAAATCTTTAGCAATATTTTTTTGTATAACATTCCAGTCATCTGGCTTTGAGTATAAGTAAGCCAGTAGTCTAAAAGCATTATCTGATATTTCAGTATCATATATTATCCAGTTAGGAATCATAGTATAATCTTTAATTAATTTATTTTTTAATATCGCCATTCTTACACTTCCATTCTCATATTAAATCTGTTTTCAAAAGCCTTTCGTGTAGCTTTAGTTTCATTCAACATAGTTATTGCTTTAGTTTCTCTTTCTCTTAAACTAAATTCAGCATCTACTTGTTTATCACTTAGAAAGTAACCAAGTCCATTAGGATTAGCACATACATGTTTATCAACTTCACCTCTGTTAAATAGTATTCTTAGTTGACTGAAACACAATCTTATTGTTCGTTCTTTAATACCTGTTAATCGTTCTATTTGCTTCTTAGTTAAATAACCATGTTCATCAAGCAAATTATATATTTTTATACAATCTTCTTTGTATTTAATGTTCATATTAATCAACTCTTTTCTTTTCGTAATGTTCACTATGAATTATTGATGTTTCTATTCTTCTTAATCTGTATTTAATTAAGTAAGTAAAAGTATTTAAAAGCTCTCTATTTAGCTTTTTAGACATATTTAATTTCATTGTTTTATTCATAGTATCAATTGTTTTATTTAATTCTTGTATTTCTTCTTTTGCGTTATATAACATAATAAAAACCTCCTATAATTTGATTGCTCAAACCACAAGAGGTTGTATTTTATGAGATATTTTTGTATAATTAAAATACCTCAAGAGTTTTCTCTTGTGGGTTACTAGATTGACTATTCCGCCTTTTGTCGCTATTAGTTCGGGATAGTCTTTTATTTATATTCTTTAATTAATT
>JBKEBJ010000144.1:0-5620 GCA_047973105.1 Coprobacillaceae bacterium
GGAGAAAATAACAATGGCAAAAGGAAAAATTATCGCAATTACAAATGAAAAAGGTGGAGTAGGAAAATCTACTACCGCCACAGCAGTAGCAACAGTGGCATCACAATTATTTAATAAGAGGGTACTAATAATTGATGTGGATCAACAAGGCAACACATCAAAGAATAATAGTTCTTCAGAACAGAATAAATTAATAAACTTTAGGAATTATCTGCAGGAATGGAATCCTGAAAAGATTAGTCAAGGTGAAACTATTTCTGATGTATTAATGCGAAAGGCAAGTATTGAAGAAATAATAGTAAAAACAAAATATGAAAACTTAGATCTTATTAAGGCAGATATTCAGTTGAATATAGCAAAGCAATATATTACAGCTTCAGCTAATCACTTGAAAAGCATTATAAATCCATTATTAGAAAAGTATGATCTAATTATTTATGATACCCCTCCAGCAACCGATAACATGTTAACAAATGTATTAAATTCAGCAAATGAGTGTTATATACCGATTACACCGGAGAAACAAGCTATTGATGGAATGTTAATAACAGCATACTTTATTAATCAACAAAGAAAGTTAGATAATCCTGAATTAAACTACAAAGTATTCTTTAATAAAGTTGATTATCGTATAAAAGCTCATAAACAAACGATAGAAGATATTTATGCAGTAGATACAAATAGAGAAAATGCAATTCTTAGTGAGATACCAGGAAATCATATGATGCAAACAATTATACGTAATCAAGCTGATATTGTTGATAATGAAAACAGTTATGATGATATACACTTTACGCTAATAGAAGGTCACCGTAGATCTAAAATAGCTGACGAGTATGTAGCTTTAACCAGAGAGATTTTAGGAGGGGAAGGAAATGTTTAATTTAGCGGATCTTCAAACAAAAGGAATTGTAACCATTCCGATGGATCAAATATATGATAACCCTGACAATCCTCCTAATTTGGAGGAACCAGCAAATATAGAAAAGATAATATCCTTAGCTAAGTCTATAACTGAAGAAGGATTAAATAATCCAATATTAGTTGTTGCTAGACCTGAAGGCGGTTATAAGATCATTGCTGGGCACTCTAGAAGAGCTGCAACAAGAGATTATCTCCATTGGACAGAAATAGATTGCTATATTCAGAGCTATGATAATGAGGCGTATGAGTATAGAGCTCTTGCAAGGGATAATTTACTGCAGAAGGATAAGGATCCTATTACGGTATGTAAATACATTGAGAAGTATATTGAAAAGACTTTACCTATTACAAGAAAAGAACCTGATAACGTAGGCGTAGCAACTAAGCTGATAATCGCCAAAGATTTAGGAATAGGAGCGACTACAGTTCAACAGTACCTGTCTATCCTTAATGCAGAAAAGACGGTTAAAGAAGCGTTTTATGAAGGAAAAATGAACGCATCTGTAGCTTATAAAGTAGCTGTATCAAAGATTGATGATATTGAAAAGAAACAGGTCGTAAAGAGGATAGAAAAAAAGAAGGACCTAACATCAAAAGACGTTGAAATTTTGCTAAAGAGAGAAAACAAAAAAGAGAAACAAGCATTATTGAAAGACTACGAACCTTTAAAGCTCGCCTTAACAAGGCGGTTGGATACAAAAGTTGTGATTAAGAATAAGAAAGTAGAGATTTGTTTTGAAAATGTGCATGATTTAAATCGTATTTTAAGGGAATTAGGTTTAGAAACGGTGGTGGATGATTATGCATAATACACTTTCATTCGTTGGCAAAATAGAACAAATGCACAAAAAGTGTTTGAAAAACAATCAAATAGCGGTTGATTTAGTAATTAAGATACAACAGAATCCAAACATTGATATTTACGATCTGGTTGATTTATCAGTTTATGGAATACAAGCTGAAGCATTATTGAACGAGTGTAGAGTAAAGGACTGGATATCTGTTGATACGAATTATAGATCATCTAAGCAACTGATTAATAATCAGCTCAAAACCGGGAAATTTTCCCATTTCAAGGTGAAAAATTGGAAAAAAATTATTTCGGTTGAGAGAGAAAAAACACATTCAAGGAACTTGAATGTTAATGATAAGGAATAAAGGAGCCCCTACATGATTAGTTCTAAATTATTTATTGAATACGAGCCACAGAATCGTAAATCAGTTTTAGATTTCTTAGCTGCAGGAGAAAAAGTAGATAATCTATTTTCTAATGTTTCTGAGCTAACACAAGAGATAAGAAACACTATTAGTACTTTATTATTAGACAAAGATAAAAATGCAAAGACTTATACTTTAACATCTTTAGGTAATCAATATCAAAATATCTATGCACATGGATTAACTTTAACTTTACCAAAAGAATTAGATGTTTCTATGCACCATGACTTTGTTAAAGCCTATATGTTATTTGTATCTTCTTGGTATAAAATTGTGCCTTATATTTATTCGATTTTTCCATTGAAGAATAATTATCAAGTTGTGATCTATGCGTTTACTAAATATGTTTATAAACGCAAGGTGAAAAAAGTTACTATGAATACCCGTGACTATTATTACTTGAATGGTCGCACATGTAAAAAGACGGTTCCAGGAGCAGAACATAAAATACAAAAAGGAACACCAAAATTGGATAAAGAAGGCAATGTTATTTATGAAGAATTAGTAGCAAGTAAGAAAGAATATCGAATTTTCTACTATAAATCATTTTTAAAATTTACACAAAAATTAAAGAAATACATTATATATGCAATGCGAGCATTAGTACCATACAAAAAGTATTACAAATATATTAGTTTAGTAAATTATTACAAAGGTATAACTATGTATTTGGTAAATCAGCGCCTACAGTTGAAAAATAATTTGATTACTGAAGTTAATGATAAATTACGGAGTATTCAAGATGGATTAATTGTCTGTAAATTGTTAGATGATAAATATGCAATGCGATTATTTCATAAATCAATTTTCAAGATAAATCAGTTAATACATACAGATACTAAAAGTCAATTTACAGATGAGGCACTTATTGATTTAGATGGTCAATGTCAAAATTTATTAACTGCATTAGCTATGCATTTATTTCTAGATCATGAGCAATTTGAGAATATGTGTAGATCTAGTACTTATTTCGAGAAGTTGAAAAAGACAGAAGAGTTTTACGATATAGGAGCGTTATTATGGGAAATGTAGAAAAGCAATCAGAATATGCAACATTAATAAGAAAACACAACTTACAATGCTATGTTGGAGAACAACAAATGCAAAGATTAAAGTATCTAATAGATTTGTGTTCTACAGATCTATTTGGATTAGATAACTTAAAATTACAAGAATTGTTAGATATTAAAGAGTATCTAGAAAAACAGCATAAAATGACTAAGCGTTATCGTAATTGGACAATTCCAGGTAAAGTTATTGATTGCAAGATTTCTATTGCAGCAGAGGGTAAGATTACTCGAATATATATGCAACCAGTTCATCATAATCTGAAAGGTCATATAATTTGTTGTTTGTATCCAAAAGAAATAGTAGATATAGAAAAAGTTATAGGTAATGTTATTTATGTTACTGGAGATCTATATAAAACAGACAAAGAATTAATAGTACAAGTAACTAACATTAAGTTTAGGGTATAGGATATATGAATATTTATGCAAAAGAGGAGTGAGGGATATGAGTATAAATAATGTTGAAAATATTAACTTAAGAGCAACTCGGATAGCTGGCCGAAAATGCTGTGAACAATTCGAGATACCTCTTAAACTACTAAGAGCCACAATTATGAAAGATCATAACATAATGAGCTCAGGTTCTATCATTAAGACAAATAAAAATTCTAGTGAAGAAAATTCTATACAGACATTCTATTTGATGAATGCAGCAGCTTCAATTGATGCAAAAGAATTCTTTGAATATGCTGCAACTATCGGAATAGCAGATGCTGACTGTGAAACCTTTTTACTTCAGAAGTATTATTATGGCAAAACAGAAATGGAAATATTATACGATCACTTTAATGGTAGCAGGAGAAGTTTTGAAAAAACAAAGAGAACATCATATGAAATGATAGCGCATCTAGCAAACGTAGTTAAATATCATACTAAAGAAGGGGGTTAGACCATGTGGGAGAATTTCTTACTATTTATTTTATTCTTATTCTTGTTTGGAATCTTTATGAGAATTATAACTTTCATATTTGGGATGGGTAAAGCTGTATATGCATTTGTAGCATTCCTGGGTGAAATTCTATTTCTTTTGTTTATTAAGATAGTTGAGCTATATGTAAAGATTTTTCATAAAAAAAAAGAACAGACAAAGATGATAGAGACTCATAAATAGCAGTTCCAAACATAATTGTAAAAAGTAAGATTGTGCAGTAATCAAGTATATAATCTAGCAGATAATCTAATATAATTCCAGAGATCTGCAGCTATAAAAAAAGAGATACAAGGAAGGAGATAGTATGTATTTTGATGAAGATTATAGAAGTGGTTATTTGAATACTAAAGAGAAAAAAAGCATAACAAAAAGTATGAGAATGACCCCTACAACACAACAATTAATTTTATCTTGGAGTAGAACTAAAAAAGATGGCTTTAATAATAAATTAGAAAATATGATTGATTATCTAGTTAATGAAGAGGACAACATAAATCAGGCTATAAAAGATAAACAAATGAAAGTTAAAGAGCTAGATAATAGGATCAAAGAAAAAATGGAAATATTGAATCTAGTAAACAGTATACAAAGTAAACTGGGGTATGTAGAGTCTGAAATTAAAAGTATTGAAAAAATATTCAAAAAGTAAATGTATCTCAATAGTAATGCTCCAGGTTTCTGCAGCTTGGAAAAACGAGATACATACAAGAAAGGATGGGACGAAAATGAGGTCACTATTAATTTATCTTGGAGTATCGATGATATTATTACTGTTTTATAGAGGTTGAGAAGGTTTAGTTATGGTAGATGGCGTTATTGAGTTAATTAGCATACCTATATTTGTATCAACGGTATAGATAGTATAGAAATATTAGAAGTGTTAAAAGAAACAAAAATATAGAAAAAGAGGAAAAATGAAAATGAAAAAAATAAAATGTTTAGGAATTATATTATTATGCGTAATTGCATTAACAGGTTGTAGTAGCGATGCAGATGTTGTTTCAAAGAATCTTAGTACTGACGCAGATCAATTTAAAATACTAAGAAGAGTTGTTGTTGTGAATTCAATAACTGGGGAGTACTTGTATGAAGTGCAAGGGAACATATCTATTACTAAAGATAATGAAGATAACCAATTAGAAATTATTGCTAAAATTGGTAATGATGAATATAAAAAAGATTTTATTGGGTTAAATGAAGTTACCACATACGTTGTAGAGCAACTGGAGTGGGTAGAAGCAGATAAGTATAAATATACAGTCATTTTTAAACCTGATAGTATTATTCCTATTGAATTTGATTTAGAATAAGCAATTTTATGAATAAATATGACATTGCTGGTATCCTAACTACTGCATCACAAAAAGCGATGAACAGTTCTAAAAATAAGGATCTAGAAAAGATAGTAATAAATATAATAGAAGAATTAGAGGAGGATTAAAGCATGAGTTTTGAGTATTCTTATTTTATAACAAAG
>JBKEBJ010000197.1:0-19701 GCA_047973105.1 Coprobacillaceae bacterium
ATTACCCAAGCAGTGGGAGAAGATATTAATACATACTTAGGTATCGCAATTAATGAAAATTTAGATGACGATATCATTGTTACAGTAATTGCAACTGGATTCGAAGAAAGTGATGATGAAATTGATTTAGCAGCAACATCTATTCATAAAACTGATGAGAAGGTAGAGCCATTAACAGCTAAGTTCAGTACTTCTGCTTTTGAAGATGATGAAGACGATGACGATGGAGATTTTCCTCCAACATTCATTAGAAATAGAAAAATATAAAATACATACATAGTAAATACACATCTTTCTAAAGATGTGTATTTTTTTGTCCTAAAAAAGAAGATTAAATTATTAGATTATCAATATGTTGAATAAGAAATAATGCTTTGGGAATAAGAGGGAGAATAATGGGAGTATGTTGACTTTTTTTGGTGAAAAAAGTATTGCTATAATTTAGGTATATTAATAAATTCTTATTTTTTGAAAAAAAGTATAAAAAAAGTGAGATTTTTTTTATGAAATCAGTCCTATATATGTTTAGAGGAAATGAGGTTAGAGTAGAACATGGAAAAATAAACAAATGGAGTTAGCCAAGTGTGTTTAGAATGTAGAAAAATTGGCTTTGGGAAAGAAGGACAATCACAATGGAAGAAAATAAAAATTATGCGCTTGTTACTATTGAAACAATAAAACAAGCTCAAAGTGGTGATAAGGAGGCGTTCACTACAATTTATAAAGCATACTATAATAAGATATATTTTATTTCTAAGTGTTTCTTTAGAAATGATGATGAAGCTGCATATGATGTTGTTCAGGATGTATTTATTAAAGTATATAAAAAAGTTTATAGTCTAAAAGATCCCAAACTATTTCATGCTTGGATACAGAGAATAACTTACAATGAATGTAATGATGCAGCACGTAAAAGAAGGAAATACATTATTTTAGATGAAGCACCAGATGTTAATGAATTTCGTGATGAAAATCAAAATGAGATAACTGAAATTATTGAAGATAAAAGGTTGATGCAAATAATTATAAATTCTATAGAAGAAATGTCTACCCCTATGAAAAGTGTAGGAATGTTACGCTATTATGAAGGGTTACAAATAGAAGAAATTGCCTCTGTTTTAAAAATCCCACGAGGAACAGTAAGTTCCAGACTAAGAAAAATCAAAAAAGTATTAAAAAGTAATTTAACTAGAGAAGAAATTATACCTGAAAACTATAACTTTGCATTTCTATTACCAGGAGTTATTCAAAAAGCATATCAAATGTTATATGAATTATCCATAAAGGATGTTCAAGAAGATTTAACATTATTACAAAAAATTATAGGAACGACTGGTTTAGCCATAAGTACTAAAATAGGCATTAGTATGATAGCACTAGTAATTGTTATTGGTGGAGGATCTGTTTTGTTTAATACCCCAGTAGAAAAGGATACAAAGGTTAATAAACCAATAGAACAAAAACAAGATGTGGTAGTAGAAGAGGATGCAGTAATAATTAATGTAAATTTTGATAACTCTTGGACAAAAGAAAATGTAAAGATTGATGTACAAACAAGTAATGAAAATTATGATGAGATGTTAATTGATGGAAATAACATACTTGAAGTAACAGATAATGGAACATATTTAGTACAGTTAACAAAAGAGAATAAGGTAATTGATCAAAAAGAATTCATTATATTTAATATAGATCGTGAGAGCCCAAATGGATATTATATAAAAGATAAAGATCAATTCACATTATTTTTAGAAGATAATTTATCCAATATAGATGTCTCAAAAACTCTTTTTTATCGTAATGGAATAGTAAGCTATGAATACTATTTTAATCAAGAAAAAAACGAAATTATAGTAAATAGCCCAATAGGATTTGAAGATGTTTTTTACATTTATGACTATGCGGGTAATGAGTTAGAAGTAATTATCAAATAAATAAGGAGGGAAAATATGAAAAAAACATCAAAAATATTTTTAATATTACTAATGATAGTATCAACATATGTTAGTTCTGGGGATATCATTCAGGCCACAAGCACAAGTTGGATATCCAACATAGAAATAACTAATGAAAATGGAAGTATGTCACAAGAATATACTACAAACGATATATTAAACGTTCAAGTATACGTGAATTTTAGTGAGTATTTACAGAAAGACAGTATGCAAATCGTCTTTCCAAATGAAGTATCTATTCTTCAGGATGAAGTATTTTCTATTGAAAATACTAATCATGAAATATTAGGTACGTTAGAAACAAGTAAACAAAACAATAGTGTAAAATTAGTACTAGCAGAGAATGTATCTGAGGATATGAGTTTACAAGGTACATTTTCAATTACTGTTAGATTAAATACAGATAATCTAACAAATACTGGTGAGACAGCATTGGTATTTACAGATGAAAGTAATAACCAATTTACAAACACAATTAATATTCATGAAGAAAGTGTAGGGTTAACATTAAAGGAACCACGTTTTAGTGGGAATGGGGCACAGGAAGTATCTGATAAATTTAAAATAGATTCTTTAACACTATCTATGTCAGGATATTTAGGTGGTGCTAAAACAACAATCTATGAAGAAGTTAATGGTGTAAGTAACACAACAATTCCACCATTAGAATTAGATTCTTATGGTGCACCTGTTTTCCATTTCGATATTAATTGGTCACAAGTAAATACATCAGAAAGCGGATTTGAAGTTGGTGATTATATGAAGTTTGATGTTGTTGAATTACAGGGAGATGATACTGTAATAAACAATATGGCTTTTTCACCAAAATCATTATATGGAGATGATGGAAAGAAATTAGCTACTGGACATATTGAAAAAGTTAAGATTTCTGATGGTGTTTATAAATTAGTGTATATAGTAACTTTTGATCCAGATCCGTCAGTTGATTTAGAAAATCTAAATAAAATTGAAGGGGAAATGGATGGCTATGCAGCTATAACGGGAAGTAATACAGGCGATCATATTATTATTAATAAAGATGGAGAAACAATTGCAGATATTGAAAGAGTTGAAAAGCCATCAGGTAGCACACCTGATGTTGAGATTGATAAACCTAAGCCTTCTTCAAAAGCACTTAAAATATATGACGATACATCGAAAACACTTACATGGACTGTGAATATTTCAGAGTATCATGAAACTAAGTTTTTAAATACTGCACCATATACGTATGATCCATTAATTTTTGAAGAGTATGTAGATCAACATCAAACATTTTTAGTTTATCCAGAAGCAACATGGAGAAACATAGGAGTCTCTTGTCAATTTGGAATACCTGTATACTTATACAACAACGCAGAAGGCTCGATGTTTCAAGCAACAGCAGCTCTAAAATACTTAGAATTAGACTCAACAAATCCAGTACAAAATGGTGGAATGGCATATCATGCACCTGCTGGAAATACTGCAACAGATATGGCAACTGCAGAAGCATATGTAAGAGCGAATGGTAAAACATGGACAGTTATTACAGAAGATGATGGTAGTGGAAATCAAAGAGAACGTATGATTGTCAATTTTGGTGCACCTAAAACTGGGGATTATTTAAAATTTAGTGATTTTTATAGCTTAACAGATTTGGAAAATCAAATTATTGAAATTAAGGATGCGGTGGATACATTAATTAATGATCCTGCTAATAGTGGCGCAACAGAAAGTACTGTTCTTATAGATGAAAATGGCTTGAAAATGACTTTAAAGGAATGGAAAGAATTAAGTCAGGCATGCAGTGATTCAATTGACTATTATCGTAGCGATCCACCCATCTTTGAATTCATGGGAACAATAAGAACAAAAGTGAAAGTTGAACAACCAGAGACAGGTATCGCAGAAAAAGTAACAAATGGTTTTAGGTTAAGTGGTGGTTGGACAACACAAGAATATACTGCAGAAGCAAATAATGGTTGGAGTGGAACGATTAGTGGTAAACCAACAAAAGGTGATGCAGTAATTTATAAAGCAGATACATTATATGGAAATACAGATAATAAAACAGATGATACACCTATTAATGGATATATAGAAAATGTAAGTTTCGAAGTTTACAAAACAAGTGATCCATCAACACCATTAAAGTTTAAATATGAAAATGGGAAGTATGTATACAATGCTTCTGGCTCATTAACATCTCTAACTACAGAAGGTGGAACTGGAAGTTTTGTTATTAATGGGCTCACACCTGAAAGTTATTTCCTAAAAGAAGTAACCTCACCTAGTGGCTTTTATAGTGGTCAAAATGAAAAAATCGATTTTACAGTGGAAAATGATAAAATCACATATAAATTAATAAATAATGATCCTAGATCAGTGAAACTAAAAAAAGTAGATAGTGATTCAGGAGATGCATTATCAGGAGCAACATTTAAATTGTATAAATACTCATCAAGTGATTATAGCGATAAACAAGAAGTAACAGGTTTCACAAAGACAACAATTAATGGTGAAAGTTGGTATGTTTATGATGGTAGTAGTGATGCTGTATTAACTGTTGATAATGCGACAGCTACTAAGGGACAATTACAAATAACACACTTAGAGGCTGGAAAATATTTCTTTGAGGAAGTAACTGCTCCAAATGGATATTTAGTTTCAAATCAAAAATATGAATTTGAGTTAGCTGACACGATACCTAGTGATGGTATAACGACTATAGATATAGGTAATGTAGAAAATACTTTAGATGTTGGAGATGTAAAACTGACAAAAGTAGATAAGCTAACAAATGGGAAATTACAAGGAGCTGAATTCTCATTATTTAAAGAAGATAATACATTAGTATCGAGTGGACTAACAACAGATATTAATGGAGAAATCACATATACAGACTTAGCACCAGGAAAATACTATTTCCAAGAAACAAAAGCCCCAACAGGGTATGTTTTAGATACAACAAAGTTAGAATTTGAAATTTTATCTAATCAAACAGCTATTGTTTCTGTAACAAAAGACAATACTCAAAAACCAGGAAATGTAAAACTAATTAAAAAGGCAGATATTACGAATCAAGTATTAGCAGGTGCGATATTTAGTCTATATAAAGAAGATAATCATTAGTAGCAGTGGGTTTAACAACCGATATTAATGGAGAAATCACATATACAGGATTAGCACCAGGAAAGTACTATTTCCAAGAAACAAAATCCCCAGATGGATATGTTTTAGACACTACTAAGTTAGAGTTTGAGATTATATTTAATCAGACACAAACATTGACTGTGAATAAAACTAATACTTTAATACCAGGTGGTGTTAAATTAGTTAAAAAAGATGCAACAACAAATGGCTTATTACAAGGTGCCGAATTCTCATTATATAAAGAAGATGATACTTTAGTAGCTAGTGGATTAACATCTGACATTAATGGAGAAATCACATATACAGGATTAGCGCCAGGAAAGTACTATTTCCAAGAAAAAAAATCACCAACGGGATATGTTTTAGATACAACAAAGTTAGAGTTCGAGATAGTCTTTAACCAAACACAAATACTAACAATAAACAAAACGAATACACAAAAGCCAGGCGATGTTAAATTAGTAAAAACAGATGATATCACCAATGAATTGTTATCTGATGCAGAGTTCTCATTATATAAAGAAGATAATACACTAGTAGCCAGTGGATTAACAACGGATAGTAATGGAGAAATCACGTATACAGAATTGGCGCCAGGAAAATACTATTTCCAAGAAACAAAAGCACCAATTGGATACGTGTTAGATGATACAAAATTAGAGTTTGAGATAGTGTTTAATCAAATACAAATAGTAACAGTAAGTAAAACAAATCATTTAAAACCAGGAGATGTCAAATTAGTAAAAATAGATGCAGTTACTAATAAAGAATTACAAGGAGCTAAATTCTCACTATATAAAGAAGATGGAACTTTAATAGAAAAAGATTTAGTAACAGATGTGAGTGGTGAAATCACCTATACAGGATTACTTCCAGGAAAATACTATTTCCAGGAGACGCAGGCACCAAATGGCTATGAATTGAATACAGAAGTATTGACATTTCAAATAGTTAAAAATCAAACAACAACATTAACTATTACATTCAAAAATACGCCAATTCCTGAAGAACCAAATGATAAAGTAGCAGTATTTAATCCTAAAACAAATAAAACACCAACAACAGTAGATATGTCGAATCCAATATATTATGGATATTTATTAGCACTTAGTGGATTAATTCTTGCTTTATTAAAAAAACGTTTTATAAAATCTTAGAATAATTTAGGATAAAGAAAACATTTATTTTCTTTATCCTAGTCTTCAAAAATATATCTTTATAAAAATAATAAAACCCAAATGTATATGCCATAGATTTATGTTATACTATTACTAATAATTGATAAGGAGATTTATATTATGAAAATCGGATTTATTGGAATGGGAAATATGGCATTTGCGATAGCTAGTGGTTTAATGAATTGTGGATTTATTACTGGAGATAATATCTATGCTTATGATATTAACCAAGATAAATTACAAGATATAGAAAAACAATATGGTTTACATGCATGTAAAAATGCAGATGAATTAGTATCACAAGTAGATATGGTATTTTTAGCGATTAAGCCTATTGTTGTAGAAAGCGTAATTTCAGAAGTTAAAGAATCATTATCAAATAAAGCAGTAATCTCTATTGTTGCAGGATATAATTATGAAAAATATTGTACTCTACTCTCAAAGGATACAAGACATTTAAGTGTAATGCCAAATACCCCTGCGATGGTACAACAAGGGATGACATTATTTGAAAAGGACAATTCACTTACTGAAGAAGAATTTGTTTTCGTAAAAGAAATGTTTGAAAGTATTGGTACAGTTGAAATACTTCCAAGCTATTTAATGAAGGCTGGTGGCGCAATAAGTGGATGTGGACCAGCATTCATGTACATGATAATTGAAGCAATCGCTGATGGTGGGGTTTTAGAGGGACTGCCTCGCGATGTAGCTTACCGATTGGCTAGTCAAACAATGATTGGATCTGGGATGATGCAATTACAAACTAAAGAACATCCAGGAGTATTGAAAGATAATGTGTGTTCTCCAGGAGGAATTACTATTCGTGGTGTAAAAACACTAGAAGATGCAGGGGTTCGTTCAGCGTTTATAGAAGCAATCCAAAAAGCTAAATAATATATTTGTGTAGAGTTTATATAACTCTACACTTTTTTATTTCTCTTTCAAGAATAATGATTTGTATCAATACTATAATTTTTAAAATGATGTGAAAATCATCGAATTGATTTACAATGTAGTAGATATATTGGTATTACTTATAAAAGTAATGCTTTATTGAGCAGTGAAAGCACTACTAAAATGAATAAGAAAGTAGATGTACATAGTTTTACTGTAATAGCTTATAATCTTTCCCAGACACATTAGGATATTTAAACTATGTATTCGAAGATATAAAGGTGTGATTCTGAATAATTAAAATATATTATTAGAATAATATCTCTAAAAACAACAAAATGATTTTGTTGTTTTTATTTTCATTAAAATAATGTAATAAAAATTATATTTTTTTGAACTAATTAAAACTTTACTTCTCTTATATATTGATAGTAAGAGATTAATAAAGGAGTGGTGAACGATTAAAACACATTTTTAAAAAATTAATGTGATTACATACGTAATAAAGATTTGTAATATTACTAAATGTTACAATATATCTTGTATGTATATAGGATAATAACAATACGTTGAATATATCTTGTGTATTTAGATGTATTCAAAGGAAAATGGAGACAATATAAGATGGGAAAGTTTAAAAAGTGCGTAATGATTTTATTGGCTATATATCTAATAAATCCTTTTACTTATTCAAATATAATTAATGCAGAAGAGGTAGAAGAAGCAGAAGATATACAGGTGGTAGAGGAACAAATAGATGAAGATGAAGCGTTAGAAGAGAATGATGACGAGTCATTAAATGAGTCAGAAATTGAAACTACTGATGAGGGAGAAATCAAGCCACTATCGGAGTCACGATTAGGTACAGATATTGAATTTATTGGAACTACAAGTGAAGAGTTACAAACCTTCATAGATGATGAAAGTGTTCAGGATGGGGATAAAATTATTATATGTAATGATGTAACATTCATAGATGCAGTTACAATATATAAAGAAATCACAATAGAAGGTAAAACAGGAACAGAAAGATTATTACAATCAACATATCAAATAAGGCATTTTATTGTAAGAAGCAAGGCAACTTTTAATAAACTTATTTTAGATGGTGGGCATTCATTACTGTCAAACGGTGGTGGAGGAATCGATATTAGATATAGTGGCGATATATTAATTACGAATACTACTATTGAGAATTGTTATGCTATGTCTGGCGGAGGAATTGCAACTTGGGGTGACATTGGTTATAAGTTCTCACTAACAATACAAGATTCTAATATTAACAATAATACTAGCCAATATGCAGGTGGAGGAATTAATATTCGTAACGTATATGCTACTATAGAGAATTCTGAAATCAATTATAATACTAGTGGAGATAGTGGCGGAGGAATTTATGTTATAGGTATATCGGTTTATATTATGGATATTGTTATAAGAAATTCTGAGATTAATAGTAATAAAAATGGAATTGGAGAATTTGGTGGTGGTATCTACCTTGGTGATTATATTAATCTAGTCACAGAAGATTCACAAATTAATAATAATGTTAGTGGTGGTGCAGGTGGTGGCGTTCATGCTAAAGGCAATTTTGAGCTGACTTTAACGTTAACGAGAACACAGATTAATGGTAATACTAGTGGCGATGATACATGGCCAAGTGATGGTGCTGGTATTTATGCGAATAGTGAACAAGACTGTATAATAAATATGGAAGGTTCTGAAGTTAATAATAATAAAAGTGGTTATGCAGGTGGCGGTATTTACGTAAGAACTACTGGTTTTTATAATCAGTGTGTTGTAAATATAGAAAATTCTAAAATTAATGGTAATGAATCTTACTATGAAGGTGCCGGAATAAATGTCGGTACAAATCAAAGAGAAGGGAAAATCTTTGTAAACCTTAAAAATTCGGAAGTCAATAGTAATACTCTTGTAACTCGTTATGGTAGTCAAGGAGGAGGGGAATCTATACTCAAAATCTTACTAGTCTAATAATAGAGGATACACAAATAAGTGATAACACATCTGGACACGGAGGAGGAATCTATACGTATGCGGATGAACATCATATTGATAATTATGAAATTTTAATTAAAGGAAATTCTGTTCTTAGTGGAAACTTTGTGAATGGTCATGCTGGACATGGTGGGGCTATTTATACTGAGAATATAGCTGCTTTATCGGTGGAGTCTACGGTTATCTTTACAGGAAACAAATCAGATCAGTTTTGGATTGCAGAATGGGAACTTGATCCTGCTATCATTCAAGTTCATGGAGATAAAATCCAAATACCAGAAGGAACATTCTCTGTACCAGCAGATAGAAATCGATATATTTATAACAATTATGATGTTTATTATTATGAAGGTGTTTCAAGAACAAATGTCCGATTGAATTATGATGAAAATGGTGGAACTGGTTCTATGAGTGACGCATCAAAAATTTACCCTTATAGAACAGAAGTTACTGTTAGAGAGAATGAGTTTACAGCACCCACAAATAAATACTTTGTAAGATGGGATACAAAAGCTGATGGAACTGGAACAAGTTATGATCCTGAGGATTTATTAACGCTTACTGGGAATGTTACTTTATATGCACAGTGGGAAGCAATTCCAACTTCAACAAGTTATAATATCGTTTATGAGCCTAATGATGGTGTTGGAACTACGTATACAACTTCCTCTTTAGTAGGGAGAGAACATACAGTGCTATCGAATACAAACTCAAATTTAGGATATCAAAGAACAAATTATACGTTATTAGGTTGGAGTACTAATAGTGCTGCAACGACAGCGGAGTATACAGGAACAGGTAGTGAACGTATTGGTTCTACTGCTGTTACAGGTGATACAATTACCTTGTATGCAGTATGGCAAAGGGATACGTATACAGTAAAATATAAAGCTAATAATGGTACGAGTTCAGAATATGTAGTAAGTAATAATGTTGGGACAGGACATACAGTATTGTCGAATACAGATTCTAATCTAGGTTTTGAAAAAGCGAATCATACATTCGTAGGATGGGCTGGAAGTAGTGACGCAACAGTTGCAGAGTACACTGGAAATGAAGTAATCGGAGCGAGAGCGAATAAAAATGTAACTTATACACTATATGCTGTATGGAAGAGAGATACGTATATAGTAAAATATAATGCAAATAATGGTGTAAGTTCAGAATACACAACAAGTAATAATGTTGGAACAGGACATACGGTGCTTCCTAATACAGACTCTAATCTAGGATTTGAAAAGTTAGACTATACATTCTTAGGATGGAGTACAGATAGTAATGCAACAGTCGCAGAGTATACAGGAAATGAAACGATTGGGACAACGGCTATTAAAAATGGAATTATTACGTTATATGCAGTGTGGAAAAGAGATACGTATACAGTAAAATATAATGCAAATAGTGGTATTGGTTCAGAATACACAACAAATAATAATGTTGGAACAGGCCATATAGTACTATCAAATACAAACTCTAATTTGGGATATGAAAGAACACACTATACATTCTTAGGTTGGAGTACGGATAGTGCTGCAACAGTTGCAGAGTATACCGGAAGTGAAACGATTGGAACAACAACAGCTAAAAATGGAATAATTACGTTATATGCTGTATGGAAAAGAGACACGTATATAGTAAAATATAATGTGAATAACGGAGTTGGTTCAGAATATACAGTTGGAAATAATGTAGGAGAAGGACACATAGTACTTTCTAATGCGGATTCTAATTTAGGATATGAAAGAACAAACTATACATTGTTGGGCTGGAGTACAGATAGTAATGCAACAGTTGCAGAGTATACTGGAAGTGAAACAATTGGAACAACAACGGCTAAAAATGGAGTGATTACATTATATGCAATATGGGAAAGAGACACGTATACAGTAAAATATAATGCAAATACTGGAATACGTTCAGAATATGTAGTAAGTAATAATGTAGGAGAAGGACACATAGTACTTTCTAATGCGGATTCTAATTTAGGATACCAAAAGCTAAATCATACATTCTTAGGATGGAGTACAGATAGTACTGCAACAACTGCGGAATATGCAGCAGGTCAGATTGTTGGAGCAACATCTATTAAAAATGGAGTAATTACACTATATGCAGTATGGGAAAGAGATGCATATAAAATAACATATAATTCGAATAATGAAGCGAACTTAGAGTATGAAATCGATAAAAATGTAGGTGATAATCATAGTGTATTACCAAATACGGATTCCAATTTAGAATATGATAAAACAAATTACACATTCTTAGTATGGAGTACAAATAGTAATGCAACAACTGCAGAATACACAGGAGATGAAATAATTGGGGATTCAGCAGTAAAAGATGGTGTTATTACATTATATGCTGTATGGAGAAGAGATACGTATATAATAAAATATAATGCAAATGATGAAACTACTAGAGAGCATAGTGTTAATGGAAATGTTGGAGATAGTCATATAGTATTATCAAATACAGATACAAACTTAGGATATGAAAGAACAGATTATACATTCTTAGGATGGAGTACAGATAGTAATGCTACTGTCGCAGAATATGTGGGAAGCGAAGGAATTGGTGCTACTGCAATAAAAGATTCTGTTATTACTCTGTACGCCATCTGGCAAAGAGATACAAATATTCAAACGTATACTGTTATCTTTGATAGTCAAGGAGGTAGTACTGTAAATTCTATTACTAATATTACTAATAATTCTAAAATCAACGAACCAAGTAATCCAATAAGAGAAGGGTATAAATTTACAGGGTGGTATTTAGAAAGTGTTTGTCATAATGTTTGGGATTTTGATAATGATAGAGTAACTTCGAATATGACATTATATGCGAAATGGGAAAAAGTAACAGATAAAGAAAACCCAACGACACCAATAGAAAAGAAGAATAAAAATTTAGTAGTTAATCTTAATGGTGGAGGTCCAAATACTGGTGATGGAACAATGAATATAACCATGCTAGGAGGAATATTAATTATGAGTTTATTTGCACTAATAAAATTAGGATGGAAAAAACGAGCAACTAAAATAGAGTAAATAAAGTCATGCTTATTGAGCTATCAATAAGCACGGCTTTTTGCCGTTTATAATGATATTATAATAATGTGAGGGAAATGAGAAATGAAGAATATAATTACAGACGATATTGTAGAAGCATTTAAAATGGGTGATGATAAAGCCTTCAATAAAATTTATGAACATTATTATAAGAAGATTTATTTTTATGTATATAAACATTGTTATAATAAAGAACTGGCGGAAGACGTTACCCAAAATGCATTCATTTCAGCATACCGTTCAAAAGAACAATTAAAGCATAATATGGCTTTTCATAATTGGATGTTTAGAATAGCACATAATGAAATGAAAAAAATAATAAAGAAAGATCAAAAGAATAAAATAAATATTGCTGACTATTTAGATTTGGAAGCAATAAAAAATAATAATCAATATTCTGTAAATAAAGAAATAAATATGCGAGATATGATTGAATGCGTTGATCAGTGCATTGAGGGAATGAAGCCAAAACATAAAGATGTTGCGATCTTACATTATTATTATGGATTAACAAATCAAGAAATAGCTTCTGTTTTAACTATTCCTTTAGGTACTGTTAAAAGTCGTATACATCATATTAATCGTAATATTCAATATGAGCTAACAAATGATGGCGTATCTTTAGAAATTATTAATTCTGCTGGAATATTCCCTATAATTATTACAACTATTATTGATAATCTTATTAAGTTTCCCAAGATGCCATTGGAAGAAATTATTAAATTAGCTGCTAAACCTGCAGCAGCTATAGGGGCTCATTTTCTTCTTCAGAAAGCCTTGATTAGTCTAGCAATAATTATGATACCAACCGTTAGTTTTATTGCATGGAATCAAAGTAGTGACGATGTCGGTGTAGTGGTTGAAGGAATTGATAACAATTTAGACATTCCTGCTGCATGTGCTTTTGTATCGATTACTTATGATGAAAGTTATATTGCTGGAACTGTCATGCTTGATATTGTAACTACGAATGATGATTATGATTATATCTTAGTAAATGATACAGATACAAGAGAAGTAAATGCTAATGGTGTATATATTATAAATCTATGGAAAGATAATAAAATCATAGATCAAAGGGAAATAAGCATTGGTAATATCGATACGGTGATACCTGAAATTGTATCTGTTCAAGAAGTAGGAGATACTATTATTGTTACACTAGATGATAATTTATCGGGTTTAGATTTTTCAACATTGATATATTATAAAAATAATATATCAAGTACTGACTATGTTTTAGATGTAAACAAAAGACTATTTCTTTTATTTATGAAGAAGATTCTATTAATAAAATCTATATTAAAGATTACGCAGGTAATTGGCGTGAAGCGATAATCTATAAAGAATAAAAGATATCTGAATAAGATGTCTTTTATTACACACTGAGATTTAGTTGTAAAAGTAATGTTAAAAATGTTATAATTACGACTCATGAGAGGAGTGGAAAAATGGATGGATATAAAAGATTAGGTGGTTTTATGTTGTTTTTTGTTATCCTACAGGCTCTAGGGATTATATCTTTATTTAGGTCATTATCAGACTTACAGGGTGGTGGTCTGTATTATAATAGTACAATTGGGACAGTTATCGCTATGCTTTGGTTATCGACAATAATACAAATAATAGGTAGTATCATATGTATAGTATTAATAATTCAAAAAAATAAAGTAGGCATAAAAGCATTTTATATTAGTAGAATTATCGCCATTATATTAAGTGTTTTGTCAATTCTTATGTTGTCAAGAAATGAAGGTATTTCTATTCTTTCTGTTATTCTTAATATTGTTAGTTTACTTGTATGGAAGCAATATTTTGATACTTCACAAAGAGTAAGTGTTTATTTTGCGAAATAATAATTGATTTGTTAAAAAGATATTTGGGGTTATCTAAATATCTTTTTATGTTGATTTATTTTTCCTTATCTTGTCTTTAAATTCTGACATTATCTGTATCTCAATCGGTTTATGATATGTAAGGGGTGTGGAAGTGGAAGTATATATTGAATTAGTCTATGTAATAAATCTGGCAATACTAATTATTTGTTTTCAAATGATGACAATATTACTAAATATTCAATTATCATATAAAAAGACAATTTTATATAGTATATTGATTAATTATTCTATTGTTATGTTATATGTTGACAATATTTATTACATATTATTAATTGGATGGTTTCTTACATTCTTATATTTGTTTAAGAAACAAGTCTTCTTATATTATCCAGTTTTTGTTTTCATTTATTACTCTTTGATATATTTCATCCGATCATTAATTACGGAATCCTTTATCTACCAAGGTATACTTATTACACCCATAAGCTTCACCAATATGACATTAGGTGTAGTAGCGATAGTATTTTTAATATTACAAACAATGTTCATTGTTTATAGTAGAAGAAAAATTAATACAGATACGTATATGTTTGATGTAACAATAATATATCAACAACAAACATATCAATATCAAGGATTTCTAGATAGTGGTAATGAAGTATATTATCAAGGATATCCCTTACTATTAATAAATAAGAATAAAATAACAGATTACGATATTATTGAGACTGTTTTAGTAGATAATGTCCAAGATATAGAAGTAGATGTTATTCAGGTAGAAAAATGTATTGTGAATCATCAAGAATTAAAAAATGTATATGTAGGTTTAATTGAAAATATAAAATACGATTGTTTATTGCATAAACAATTAATGGGAGGAGTTATGTAATGTTTCAGTTTATTCGCAGATGGCTATATCGCAGAAAGTTTTTATATTATATAGGAAGGCATGATGTCTTACCACCACCATTAAAAAATGAACAAGAAAAAGATGCGCTAGAACGTTTGGTACGTGGCGACCAAGAAGCTAGAGATTTATTAATAGAACATAATTTACGTCTAGTAGTATATGTCGCAAAACGTTACGATTCTGTTCAAAATGGAGGAATAGAAGATTTAATAAGTATAGGAACAATTGGGTTGGTCAAAGCTATAAATACGTTTAAAATCGATAAAAATATAAAACTCGCAACATATGCATCACGTTGTATTGAAAATGAGATACTCATGTTCTTGCGAAAAAATAATAAATTACGTCATGAAATATCTTTAGATGAACCTTTAAATATAGATTATGATGGAAATGAATTACTACTATCAGATATTATTGGAACAGATAGTGATATTGTTGCTCAAGAAATAGAAACAACAGATCAAAAAGAAAAGTTTTATGGTGCACTAACAAGATTATCAAACCGAGAAAGAGAAATACTAATGTTACGCTACGGATTAGCTAACTATGATGAGTTAACACAAAAAGATGTAGCGAAAATGATGGGAATTTCTCAGTCTTATATTTCGAGATTAGAGAAGAAAATTATTAAAAAATTAAGAAATAAATTAAATGATAATGAAATAAAATAAAATAAGTATAAATTTATCGAAATTGCTAAAACTTTGAATAAGGAAGAAGGCAATTTATGATAAATTATAAAATAGTAGTTAATGGTTTAAATACAAATAAAAAAAGATTAACGCATGTAGAAACGTTAGCTTTAATAGATAAATATCAAGCAACGAAAGATGAGTATGTAAAAGAACAGATTGTCGTTGATAATGCTCGTTTAGTATTATCAATGACAAAACGTTTTTACCAACGTACTGATAATATGGAAGATTTGTTTCAAGTGGGAATGATAGGTCTTATTAAAGCAATAGAGAATTTTAATACCTCTTTTGACTTACGTTTTTCAACATATGCAGTTCCTCTTATTTTAGGAGAAATGAAACGCTATTTACGTGATAATAGTCAAATAAAAATATCTCGAACAATACGAGATTTAGCGTATAAAATTCTCCAAGTAAAAGAACAATATATTCAAGATTTTCGTCGTGAACCAACAATTAAAGAACTGAGTTTAGAATTAGATGAAGAACCTAGTTCTATTTTAGAAGCTATGCAATCAACAAATAGTATTTCTTCTTTACAAGAAGAAATAAAGAATGAAGATGGCAATGCTTTAACAATGATGGATCAAATTGTAGACAATAAGAAAAATAGAGAAGATATACATATGTCATTAGATTTAAAAGATGCAATCAAAGTATTAAGTGAAAAGGAAAAGAAAGTTATTGATGATCGTTACTTTAGAGGTCGGAGCCAAATGGAGATAGCTGAAGATTTATTTATTTCACAGGCACAAGTGTCGAGAATTGAAAAACAAGCACTACAAAACCTGCATAAATATTTAACCTAAACATATACTGTAATGGTGATTAGATGAGATTCGTAACCTTACAGTCTAAAGATGTAGTTAATGTTATTGATGGTTGTAAAATAGGGTTTATTAGTGATGTTGAAATTGATTGGTGTACAAAGCAAGTATGTGCTATTGTTGTATTCTGTTTCTTTAAAGAAATGCCTTGTATTACCATACCAGTGGAATGTATTATTAGTGTTGGTGGAGATGTTATATTAGTTAACATTGATATATAAACTTGTTTCCCTATATAGAGTCCAAAACGGACTCTTTTTTGTATGAAAAAACCAGATATTCTACATACCTGGTATTACACAATCTTTTGTTTTTTCTGTATATTGATTTTTAAAATCATTAGGAATATGATCAGAACCCCAATAACATATTGCATCTAAAACAGGGAGAAGGGAATTTCCTTTATCAGATAAACTATATTCTACTTTTGGTGGGATCTGTGGATATTCTTTTCGAATAAGTGAGCCATCAGCTTCTAGTTCTTTTAGTTGAGAACTTAATGTCTTATAGGTTATTTTTCCTATTTTACGTTGTAATTCATTATATCGAATAGGAGTATTACTAGATATTGTATAAAGGATTAACATTTTCCATTTCCCACCAATAATGGATAATGTATAGCGAAAAGGAAAACTCTGAACATCTAAATCTGCTATATTTTTATTACTCATTACACTTTCCTCCAGGATAGTATGCGTCAAAAAAGTGCATACTAGCATCTTATATAAATACATTATATAATGTGCGTATAGTTATTACAAGGAGGAAAAATGATGAAAAAAATTCTTATATTGAATGGTAGCCCTAGAAAAAAAGGAAATACTGAAGCATTAGTAAATGCCTTTAGTGAAGGAGCCAAAGCTAAAGGCCATCAAGTTACACATATATCTGTTGTTAAAAATAAAGTAAATGGATGTATGGGATGTGATTATTGTTTGAAGAATGAAGGGAAATGTATTCAAAAAGATGATATGAAAGAAATATACGATGCTTTATATGATGCAGATATGGTAGTATTCGCAACACCTGTGTACTATTTTGGAATTAGTGCTCAATTAAAAGCCATAATTGATCGCTTCTACGCTACAATTGCTAAACCGTTATCTGTTACATCATCAGCTTTATTAGTAGCACTTGGAGGTAAAACAGATCCAGACGCTACAGGAACTATTGAAAATTATCGTACGATTATTAAATATCTAAAATGGGAAGATAAAGGTGTAATTGTTGCTGATGGAGTTATGGAACGAGGAGCCATTAAAGGACACTCTGCATTACAAGAGGCTAAAGAACTGGGAAATAGTATATAATTAAATGACACCGAATACATTTATATTCGGTGTTTTTATATATCGGAAACTACTTTTCATTATGAACTATATTATTTAAAAGAGACATATGGGATATAAAGATGCTAATTCTATTATTGTTTAAAAAATATATAAAGAAAATTTACAATTTATTTACAACTTTTTGATATCTTTGTTTTATAACAAAGGAGGAAGTTATGCGAATAATAAAAAGGGCGATATGGAATATTGCTAAAAATTATAAAAAAAGTATTTTAATGTTGTTAGTAACAAGTGTGATTATGACCTTGATTTTATCTAGTCTAGCTATTCAACGTGCTGCAACAAAAGCAACAGATGATGCAAAATCAAGTACCAGTTCTAAAGTTACGCTTACAAACGATATGAATAAATTATTTAGTGAAGGAGGAACAGAGGATGTAACATTAATAGATGATACATTAGTAGAGAAGCTAAAGAAATCTAAATATGTAAAAGATTTAGATTACACAATAGATGCATATGTTAGTACAGATTATAAGACAGTAGAATCTCAAAATAATGGAGGAATGGGAGAATCAACAATTATTGGTGGACCAGATGATGATCAAGATTTCAATCTTCCAACAAATTTTGTATATTCTTTAGAAGATATCAAAAAGAACACGGATTTCTCTTCTGGTAAACTTACTTTAAAAGAAGGTGTATTACCAAAAGAGAGTGGTGTAGATAATCCTGTAATTGTTTCTGAAGAGTTTTTGAAGTTAAACAATCTGACGATAGGTCAAGAAATTGATGTTAAAGGAGGCCCTAGTTCCACAACACCAATGAAATTAACAATTACAGGAACTTTCTCAGTCGCAACAGGAGAAGGACAATCAGATATGGATAAGTTTTTTGACCTTGTATTAAATGATAATTTTTATACAGATATTGATACAGCGGCTAAAATAGCGACTACGAATCCAGATGGAACAAGGGAAATAGCGACATATCAAACTGTTTCTATAACACTTACTTCTGGTAAAGACTTGGATGCCTTTATCAATGAGTATGAGTCTTATGATATGGATCAATCATTTATTAAAATGTCTTCAGATAAAGCAGCAGTGGACACAATGTTAAACTCTATTAATAATGTGGGAGAAATCTCAAATATGGTTGTATTAATATCTGCAATAGCTTCTGTTGTTATTTTAGGTTTGATTATTATGTTATCTTTACGTGAAAGAAAATATGAATTAGGAATTCTATTGTCTTTAGGAGAAAAAAAGATTGGTTTACTTGTACAAACGATATTAGAATCTTTAATTATTATGGCATTTGCGATAATCTTAGGTATTGGTAGTAGTGTGATAGCTTCTAATAAAATGCAAGAATATATTGAAGATGCAGCGACAGTACAATCCGATGAACAAGAAAATAATACAACAAATACAGGTAATGATTCCGTTATTATTATGGGAGCAGGAGATACGAAGACAACACCATCACAAATAGAAATACCAGAAATTACAATAGATGTATTAAACTATAATACAGTTATTTTTGGTCTGTGTTTAGGGCTAGGAATTGCAGTATCAGCAACCATAATGCCTACCGCATTAGCCCTTAAAAAGGATCCTAAAACATTATTATTAAGGAGAGCTTAGTATGAGTACTATATTGAAAACAAAAGATGTTAACTTTACCTATGGACAAATACCAATATTAACAGATATAAATATTCAGTTTGAAAGAGGCAAAGTACATGCTATAATTGGTAGTTCTGGTAGTGGAAAAACAACGTTATTATCTATTTTATCAGGAATTACTAGTTATCAAGAAGGAAGTGTTTTATTTAATGGTGAAGACTTATCAAAATTGTCATTAGATAAATATCGTAAA
>JBKEBJ010000438.1:0-10290 GCA_047973105.1 Coprobacillaceae bacterium
AAGGTTTTGAAGAATTCACATGTAAAAAAATCATTTGTAGCGAATGGTGCTATGATTAATGGAACAGTAGAGAATAGTATTATTGGTAGAAATGTAGTTATAGGTAAAGATACGATTGTTAGAAATTCTATTATTTTTTCTGATTCTAAAATAGCATCAGGAATAAAAATAGAGAATGCTATTATTGATAAAAGTGTTACTATAGAGAAACAACAAGAAATCATTGGCCAATCAGATAATCCTGTATACATTCATGAAGGAGATATTGTGTAATGAAAATAGTTTTTGTTGCTTCTGAAGCAACACCATTTATTAAAACAGGTGGTTTAGGTGATGTTATTGGATCCTTACCAGAAGCATTGAAAAAAGAAAAACAAGAATGTATTGTTATATTACCAAATTATCAAGATTTGAAATCCTTAGAAACCATAGAATTCATAACTAGTTTTGATGTTTGGGTTGGCTGGAGAAAACAATACTGTGGTATATTTAAGACACAATTATCAGGTGTTACTTTCTATTTTATTGATAACCAACAATACTTTCAAAGAAGTGGAGTATATGGTTATGATGATGATTATGAAAGATTTGCCTACTTTGATATTGCAGCATTAGAACTTATTGGACATTTACAAATACAACCTGATATCATCCATCTACATGACTGGCAAACAGCGATGATATCAGTATTATATAAAGAGAAATACAAGCAATTTCAGTACTATGAGAACATTAAAATTATCTTTACGATTCATAATATCGCATATCAAGGAAAAGCTAATCCTATGTTAATAGATGATATGTTTGGGTTATCCAGAGAACTATATGAAAATGGGAACTTAGAACATGATAGTTGTTTTAATATGATGAAATCCGCAATTGTATATAGTGATATAATTTCAACCGTTTCACCAACCTATGCAAAAGAAATTTTAACATTAGAATATGGAGAAGGGTTAGAAGGAGTATTACGATTACGAGAAAATGACATTTATGGAATTATTAATGGTATTAATATAGCTGAAATCTACTCAAAAACAAATATTAATATTGTAGAAAATTATAATCGACGTAACTTTTATAACAAAAAGAGGATAAATAAAGTAGCGCTTCAAAAGGAGGGTCATTTGCCAGTTAATGAGTCACCTTGTATTGGGATGGTTACCCGTTTAACTTGGCAAAAAGGAATCGATTTAGTAATTAATCAAATATCGGAGATAATGAAATTAAATATCCAATTGATTATTCTTGGTACAGGTGATTATGATTACGAACAAACTCTTTTACATCTCCAAAATCAATATCCAACAAAGTTATCTTTCCAACAAAAGTATGATGAAGGATTAGCACAAAGAATATATGCGAGTTGTGATATGTTTCTAATGCCTTCCTTATTTGAACCTTGTGGGTTAAGTCAAATGATGGCTATGCATTATGGAACCATACCTATTGTAAGAGAAACTGGAGGATTGAAAGATAGTGTTGATACCTATAATGAAATCGAAAAGACAGGTACCGGATTTGGCTTTCGAAACTATAATGCACATGAAATGATGAATATTATTAAGATGGCATTACAAGTATATAATAATGATAAACCAATCTGGAAAAAGCTAATGTCATCAACAATGAAAGTGGATTTTTCTTGGAAACAAAGCGCTAAACAATATTTACAATTATATAAGAGATAATATATTTCATTAGCTAAGTAAAAGTCTATATTCAATGAGAAATAGACTTTTATTATGCCTTTTAAAGTGGAAAAGAAGTATGATATACTAATAAATAAATGGAGGATAGGTGCTATGATAAAAAAGATTCTATTATTAGGTAATACAGATTTATATAAACGAAGTGAAGAGGTTAAAAAGGATGAAAATCTAGAATTAGTTATTACAGATTTACATGATACATTAATGAATTTTAAAAAGGAATACAAAGTTGGAAGGGCGATAGCCGCTCCACAAATTGGAATTCATAAAAGAATTATTTATATGTACATTGATAAACCAGTAGTTTTTATTAACCCGAAACTAACCTTTCCTTATGATGAGAAAATGGAAGTATTGGATGATTGTATGTCTTTTCCTAATTTACTAGTAAAAGTTAATCGCTATAAAAGATGTATCATTGAATACTATGATGCTAATTGGGATTTACAACAACAAGAGTTAGAAGGAGACCTATCAGAGTTAATCCAACATGAATATGACCATTTAGATGGAATTTTATCAACAATGCGAGCCATAGACAACCAGTCTTTTGTGATAAAAGAATAATGTACATGAAACTTTAGTTTCATATAAAGGGTAAGTTTTTAAAAGAATTGACAAAATATTTTCATAAAATGAATAGATGCTTATTTTAATTTCAAAGTAATATATACTTAAAGCATTAGGAGGAAAATTATGGAAGATATTAAAGTAATAATTATGGATGTTGATGGAACATTAATGAATAGTGATAAAAAGCTTTCACCAAAAACAAAGAAAGCATTATTGAAAGCACAAGAACAAGGAATGATATTAATTCTAGCTTCTGGTAGACCAACTTCTGGATTAGTAGATTTAGGAAAAGAATTAGAAATGGATAAACATCATGGGTTATTTGTTTCTTATAACGGTAGTATGGTTATTGATTTAGAAACTGATAAAGTATTATTCAATCAACCAATGAGTGTTGAACAAGGAAAAGCCGTATTAGAACATATGAAGAAATTTGAACGTGTTCGTCCAATGATTGATAAAGATGAATATATGTATGTTAACAATGTATATGATAACTATATTGAATTTAATGGAGCACCATTTAACGTATTTGAATACGAATCACGTGGTGGAAATTTCATGTTATGTGAAAAAGAAGATCTAGCTGATTTCTTGGATTATCCAATTAATAAAATATTAACAACAAGTGATCCTGATTATCTAAAAGAGCATCATGAAGCAATGATGGAACCTTTTAAAGATAGTTTAAGTTGTATGTTTACAGGACCTTTCTATTTTGAGTTTACAGCACAAGGAATTGACAAAGCTAAAGCTTTGGACTCTGCTTTAAGACCATTAGGGTATACGCCTGAAAATATGATGGCATTTGGAGATGGTCATAATGATGCATCAATGGTAAAATATGCTGGACTTGGAATTGCGATGGAGAATGCAGTAGATGATTTAAAAGCAATCGCTAATGATATTACACTATCAAATGATGAAGATGGTATTGCTGCAGCATTAGAGAAACATTTAAATATACATGTAGATTAAAAGGAATAGTGAACCTATTTCTTTTTTTATAGTATAAAGTATCAATTTCTTTTATAATAAAAGGGAGGTGAAAATGATGAATATATTTAGTAAATTAAATCATATAACGGATTTAACAGATAATGAGGAAATATTAGTTTCTTACATAAAAGACCAACCAGAAAAATTTATAAAAATGTCTATTGATGAGATATGTAAAGCAAGTTATGTATCAAAGTCTACAGTATATCGCTTATGCCATAAATTAGATATATCTGGGTTAGCTGATTTTAAAATACAAATTATGGCTTCGATGCAGGGGTATTTAAAAGAAAACAAGAATGTAGATTATGATTATCCTGTAAAAAACAATGAAACACAATACCAAATAGTAAATCACCTTAAAGGGTTATATGAACAAACAACGAATGCAACAAACAACTTAATTGATTTAGAACAACTTCGATTAATAGCTAGTGCGATGAAAAAGGCTAAGTATATTGATATATATACATCGGCTGGAAATGTTTATTTTGCAGAGAATTTTAAATTCCAGATGCAAGAAATTGGTGTCCAAGTAAATGTTCCCATAGAGGAATATCTGCAACGTATTACTGCTTCTACAAGTAACAAGGAACATATCGCTATTATTGTTTCTTTTGGTGGTAGAGGAAAAATAATGGAAACAGTTCCACAACTATTAAAGGATAATAAGACGCCAATAATTTTAATTAGTTCTGCGGAGGATAATCCATTAACTAAGTACGCTACATATCAGTTATATATGTCACCACATGAAAATCATTATAATAAAATATCATCATTCTCAACTAGGTTATCATTATTGTATCTATTAGATTGTATATATAGCTGTTATTTCAAATTAGACTATGATGAAAATATAACAAATAAGATAACATATTATAATCAAATGACAAAATATGATGAATAACAAGGAGAAATACTATGTGTAAAGAATGTTATAGTGAAGAAAGTAGAATCACACCATTATTAAAACCATTAGATTGTATTGAAAAACATACCCAATATATTTGTGGCACTTGTGGTAGATGTATATGTATTGAATATGATGATAAACGGGGATTACAAAGATGGAATTTTCCTTTCAAATCTTTAGAAATCGCAAAATTGTATTTAAGAACAGCAGATTATACAACTAAGAAATCATGTGGCATCTATGAAATAACAAATACTAAAGGCCGCACATCTTATAAAATATTTCCAGGAATAAATGAACTAGAATTATATCTAAATAAAAATAAAGATAAGATTTGTAAATTAATGAACCATGTATTTAAAAAAGATACTTACCAAGAGTATCCTAACACTGTAGTTAAAATATTAAGTCCAAAAGAAATAGAAAAATATATAACAGAAAGACAATAGGTGAATATATGAATTGTACAATTACATCTTTATACTTATGCGTAAATGATATGACTAGGGCTATTTCATTCTATGAAGATTTCTTTGAAAAAGAAGTAACTGAAAGAAATGAAATATATAGTGTATTTGATATTAATGGATTTCGTTTAGGACTATTTGCCTATAAAGAAATGAAAGAAGAACATACCTTTGGAAATAGTTGCCTTCCTAGTTTAGAAGTAGAAACACTAGAGATATTAAAAAACAAATTAAAACAAGTTAAAGTAGTATTTGAACTAAAACAAATTGGAAATAACTGGGTCTCTGAATTTGAAGACAGTGAAGGAAATCACTTAGAATTAGCAACACCTGTTAGGGAGAGATAAAGTATGAATACAAAAGATATCATAATAGAATTACAAACAATGAGCTCTGATAAATATAAAACAAATGTTATAAAACTAGGAATCCCAGAAAAGGATAGTATTGGTGTTTCTACTAGTGATGTAAGAAAATTAGCGAAAAGTATTACAAAGTCAAATACATTAGCTAAAGAATTATGGAATACGGGATACCATGAAGCTAAGTTACTAGCTGTTTTATTATTTGATAAAAAAACATTATTATTAGAGGATGTGGAACCATTAATAGAGCAAGTATACTCATGGGATTTATGCGATCATCTATGTAAGAATTTACTTATAAAGATGAAAGGGTATGAAAGCTTAATTACAAAATGGTATTCAAAAAATAAAACATATACAAAAAGAGCCGCTTTTACTTTAATTGCATCAGGAGCTATTCATGATAAAAAGGTAAGCGAAGAGACATTAAATGATTACTTGAAAATTATTCATGAGTATTCTAATGATGAGCGAGAACATGTTAAAAAAGCAATATCATGGGCATTGAGAGAAATAGGAAAAAAGGACTTTAATTACCAAGAAAAAGCTATTGTACTAGCCCATGATT
The DNA here is from genome assembly GCA_047973105.1 of Coprobacillaceae bacterium. Classification (GTDB taxonomy): domain Bacteria; phylum Bacillota_I; class Bacilli_A; order Erysipelotrichales; family Coprobacillaceae; genus CAKVJS01. Next base: position 5,601 of record JBKEBJ010000438.1, read on the forward strand.
TAATAGAAACAGGAAGTAGAGAACAAATTTGGATAGGGAAAGATGCATTAAAAGAATTAGAAACTTTGGTAAAGGTAGAAGGGCGAGGACGCTTGATTTCATCCAAGTCAAAGATGGGGAAAGAAAAATAAAATATGTATTTATGTGACAATTAAGGAATTAGAAAAGAAAATAAAAATAATAAATACATTTATGATTTTTTTAAAAAAACAATGATTTAATCAGGATATATTGTCTATAAATAAATTATTTTTAATCAAGATATTAGAATTCTAATATCTTTTTTTATGTGAGAAATTTTACCCAAATTGATAAATCAGGGAATATCAATGTGTATTTTTATACACTATAATATGAAATAACGAAAATTTAAGATATTAATCAGTAATAGAAAATAGTATTAGATTAAAAAAATAAAATTTTTGGAACTATTTCTATTTTTTTATCTCTTATGATAAAGGGGGTAAATTGTGTGTGAATAAAATAGTTTGATGTATCAGTAAAATTATAATATTAGGAGGAAAGAAAATGAAGAAAAAATTAATAGGATTTGCTTTACTAACATTTTTGGTTGGATGTACAAGTAATGCAAAAGAAGAAAAAAAGAGTGTGAAAGATAATGAACAACCAAAAGAAGAAAAAATAGAGGCTAAATCTAACGGTGTGTCAATTATCGTTGAAGAATAAATCAGGAATAATTTAAAAAGGGGAAGGACAATGAAAATAAAGAAAACAATACTGAAGTGGTTCTCTACTGTAAAGAAGATTAGTATATTAATGTTAGCTATTCTTTGTATGGTACAATCTTTAGTTTCAAACATGAACAAAGTTAGTGCTGAAACAAAGGAAGACTTATATATTATAAATATGGATGGTGAGAGAATTACCAACTTAACATTACAGGTTGGAGAAGAAGAAAAGAATGGAGTTAAAACTAATAATTTAGAAGATATATATTTACAGGTTGCTTTAGAGGGATTAGTTTTAAATCAGGAAAAAACGAGTATTGAGAATAAGGAAAATGTAATTTCACTAGCATACAGTAAAGAAATTAATAATGTTATGATTAATTTTCAGACTTTGGAAGATGATAATGAAGAGAATATTGCATGGTTAGTAATACAGGCAAAAGAAGTTGGGAATAATGAACTATATGTAAGTTCAAGTCGAAATGATGAGGATATAAAATCGGAAGTAGTATCTATTAATGTAATTGCTGAAGAAAATGTAATACAAGATAAGAGTACTTTGACAGAAATTCAACCAGTGGATGCAACCACTGAAGTATCACCATTTAGTTTAATTGAAACAGTAAATACTGTTAATAAGGAGAATTTTACAGAATATTTTGGATTTAATAATGCAGCAATTGGAAAATATGATGTATCGACAGGTATTACAACATTAACACCAGATCAACCCAATAAAATAGGTGATTTTTATTTGAAAGACAAAATATCTTTCTATGATGCATTTACTTTAAAAGGAAAAGTAAATTTAGGTTCAAAAAGTAAGGCTAATGGTGGTGCCGATGGTATTGGTTTTGGATTTCATCCAGGAGGAATAAGTAAAGTTGGTGCTAGCGGAAACGCTATGGGAATTGGGAAATTACCATTTTCTTTTGGTTTCAAATTAGATACTTATTATAATGGAGAAGCAGATGATGGTTGGCTTGAGGATCCAACCACTGTCGGAGATAGAATGTCTTTTGGAGCTTTTATGAGATGTAAAATGGATAGCAGTCTTCAACCAGCAGAAACATTAGGTGGTTTGGGTGTGCATCGAATCATAAATCCTACAGATAATTCATTTACTAACTTCACCATTGAATATGATGGCAATGGGAACTTAAAAGTAACGTATGATAAAGGATATAGAACAGATATTGGACAATATCAAGCGGTCTGGACTTGTAATGTATTTACAGATTTAGGAGCAATTAAAGGGACACCATATGCTTTCTTTGTGCAAGCAAGTACAGGTGCAAGCTATAATTTACAACAGTTTCAAATAGAAGAGTTTACTTATACTTCTCAAACCGAAGAAATATTGCCTGGACCAGGAGAACCAGTATTAGAAAGACATGTAGATGAAAAAGGTATTGATTTATTAACACCAACAACACATACAGGAAATATAGGTGATGAATGGTCAACTAGTTCAAAAGAGCAAGAAATTGGAGGAGAGTATTCTCTTATAAGATTAGAGGGCGATACAAATGGAAAATTCAGAAACTATAAACAGTTTGTGACCATGTATATCAACAACCAACATATAAAGCGACTCATAAATATGAAAGTGGGACATCTGGTAAATCATTACCACAAGCAGTATTAAATACTCTACCTTCAGATATAGAAGATATAACATACGGTAGTTATGTAAATCCTACAGAATTAACGAATGAGCAGAAAACTATCACAGTAGCTGATGGTGTATGGACATTTACAAGTTGGGACAAATCAAATGTATTAGTAACTACAACAGATGTCGAGTTTATAGGAACATGGGTATTCAATCCTGCACCTCAACCATTAATCACAAAAACAACAACGAATCAAACGGTAGTTAAAGGTGATGAGGTGACATACGAAGTAGTAGTCACAAATGGAACAGTAGAAAATGGATCATTAACGAATGTCGTAATCACAGATAATCTACCAACAGGACTAACCTATAAAACAGGAAGTTTCAAAGTAGGAGGAGAAGTAGTAGATGATACTGGAATCTGGACAGATAACAAGTTAACTTATACAAGCTCTACCACATTACAAGGTGGAGAAAGTGTATCGATTCAATACACTGTAACAGTAATAACAAATATTGCTGGGAATTTAAAAAATGTTGCAATAGTTACAGGAAAAGATATGAATGAGGAGAATAGCTACACAACAGAAGATAGTGAAACAATTGAAGTTGACTCTAAACCAGTTAAATATTCGGAAAAAGAAGGTGGTCCTAGTACTGGTGATTATGGGTTATCTGATATATGGTTAGTAACAGCTATGTCTATTTCAAGTATAGTAGGTATTGTATTAAAAAGAAGAAAAGAATTATAGTTCAATAGTAAATCTTAAAATGTTGAAAGAAATTAAAATAGTAGTAAAATTACTATTATATAAATGATTTCTTTCTTCTTTAGTGATATTGATGATAAAAGATTAGTGTTTAATGTTTTTGAATAAATATTTTAAGATTGAAAATTTGGTAGTTTTGAAAAGGGGTCTTATTATGAATGAGATTAATGATAGAGTAGTAGAATCGTTTAAAGAGGGTGATGAAGAAGCATTTAATATGATATATAAACATTACTATAAAAAATTATACTTTTATGTGTTGCAATCATGCTCAGATGAAGGTTTAGTAGAAGATATCGTTCAAAATACTTTCGCATTAGCTTATCGTTCTAGAAACAACTTAAAAAGTAATGGAGCGTTTCATAGCTGGTTATTTCGTATCGCGCATCATGAAATGATACGTATTGTGCGAAAAGAAAGCCTTAAAAGTAAAAACACGGCTACATTATTAGATGTAGAAAATGTAATTAATAAAAAAGAAACACAAATAGATGAAAGGGTTATAAATAAAGAGATATTTAGCAGCATTAATCATAATATACAATTGATGAAACCAAAACATAAGAATGTAGCAATACTACGCTATTATTATGAACTTTCAAACCAAGAAATTGCACATGTATTATCTATTCCTGAAGGAACAGTAAAAAGTCGTCTTTCGCGTATTAATAAAAAACTTCAAAGGAGTTTAATAAGAGAAGGATATTCGATTGGTATAGAAAGAGCAGGAATTGCAATATCACTAATGATACCAACAATTTTAAAGAGTATAAATATCAATATTCCACCTGAAGTAGTAAAGAAAACAGCACTGATAGGTACTGTAGAAACAACAAAAAATATATGGACTATTAAAAAAATCATAGCTACTATTCTTGCATCTACAGGAATTATGGGAGGTATATATATATACCTCAATCAAGGAGATGATACTTCTGTTAATGGAATTATAAAAATACATGATAAAGTTGAAATAGAAGTACCGTGTCGAATTAAGAATGTTATCTTTGATTCTGCTTATACAGCATTATCTATACCTATAAAAGTTGAAACAACAAACGATATATATGATAAGTTTTTAGTAAATTCTGAAGTAACAAATACAATTTCTGAAAATGGACAGTATGTGATAGAACTGATAAAAGATGATTTAGTTATTGATACATATACTATAGAGGTGAATAATATTGATCGAATTGCACCTCAAGTAGTATCCGTTAATTCAAGTGATAACGAGTATAAAATTGTTTTGAATGATGAACATTCTGGTTTAAACATACCTAGCTTACGATATAGAGTAAATGAAAATATAAGTAATAATTATATATTTGATACAGATAGTAATACACTCTATTTCTTTTATGAAGAAGGAACTATAAATGTATTTTATATAGAAGATAATGCTGGTAATTGGAAAGAGTTTACATTTGAGTAGATAATTTAAATATGTTAGTTTACTTATTATATTTGATATAAGCTCGGAATTTTTCCGAGCTTTTTATATATAGTAATAGAATATTAAATAGATAATAATTAAGGCGTATTTCCTACGCGGTAGTCTTGTAATTATTATTTAGAATTTACTTATTTATGTGAAAAAATACACACTTGGT
>JBKEBJ010000319.1:0-3303 GCA_047973105.1 Coprobacillaceae bacterium
GGATTCAAAGACCCAAATATGAAACACTCCCTATGAGAAGTATATCATATTTCTACTATCATTATAAACAAAAACTAAGAGTTTCTATTATTAGAATATCTCTTAGTTTTATAATACGAAATAACCGACATCTCACCAAAGGTTACGGTTATTTTTGAACCAAATCTTAGGTAACCGCTTATCGGTAGTACCTATCTACTAGTATTATACTAAAAAGGATAAAATATTACAACTATTATTATTTTATCCTCAGTGTATAAAAAGACTATTAATTTTGATATAAAAAGCATTTTTTAAATGTTTACAAATAAAAAAACACCGATATAATCGATATTATTTAATAATTGGTGCGGATGACAGGAATCGAACCTGCACGCCGAAGGCACTAGATCCTAAGTCTAGCGCGTCTGCCAGTTCCGCCACATCCGCATATTAATGGTGCCGACTATAGGAATTGAACCCACAACCTACTGATTACAAGTCAGTTGCTCTACCAGATTGAGCTAAGTCGGCAAAATAATGGTGGAGGTTAACGGGCTCGAACCGCTGACCCTCTGCTTGTAAGGCAGATGCTCTCCCAACTGAGCTAAACCTCCATTATTTGGTGACCCGTACGGGATTCGAACCCGTGAATGCATGCGTGAAAGGCATGTGAGTTAACCGTTTCTCCAACGGGCCTTATATACAAATGGCGCTTGAAGTAGGACTCGAACCTACGACCGATCGGTTAACAGCCGATTGCTCTACCAACTGAGCTATTCAAGCACACCATGTTTGCTTAAATATAATAGCATTTTTCTGTACGCAATGCAACCATTATTTAAAAAAATATCTAGCTTATAATATCGTTTTAAAGAAAAGAAACATGTTATTTCTAACATGTTTGACTATACTTTCAGCAATCCGCGAAATCCTCTAGATGCATAATAAGATTCCGCACCATTATGATAAACAAAGACAGAATTATAACGATAATCACAAAAGAGTGCGCCACCTAATGTTCTAATTTCTTCTGGGGTTTTAATCCAACTAGAAGTTTTTTTATCAAATGTACCTATTCTTTGTAATTCAAGATATTGATTTTTATCTAATACTTCAATACCTAGAGTACTAGCCATATTGATAATACTATCTTTAGGTTTATTTGTTTTTCTAGATTCTAATGCTAAGTCATCATAACATAAACTTCTTCTACCAGTAGGACTTTCAGGTGAGCAGTCACAGAAAATATACATTTCTGATTTTTTATCATAACCAATAACATCTGGTTCTCCACCTGTTTCTTCCATTTTTTTAAGGGTCCATAGTTTTGTGGGATTGTTTTCTAATTTTATTTGTACATCATCCCATTTGCAGTTTACATGACGTTGTTTGTTTTCTTCAAAACGTTGTTTTAAAAGCAATATCAATTCTTGAGCTTCTTCGGCATTTATTATCTTTTTATTTGTCATAAATCTCATCCATTCTAGTTTATAAAAGATCTTTTATTTCTTGTTTCATAGCCTCTAAATCATAAGCAGGAGAGTATCTTGCGATTACATTACCTTGACGGTCAATAACAAATTTCCCAAAATTCCATTTTATATCGCTAGCTTTATTTTTTAATGTTAACAATTTTACTTTCTTTTCAAATGATTTAGCTTTCTTATCTGATTTATCTTCTGGTGCTTGTTCCTTTAACCATTTAAATAGTGGATGTGCATTCTCACCATTAACATCTACTTTTTCAAAACGTGGGAAAGTTGTTTGATAGTTTAGTGAACAAAATGTATCAATTTCTTCTGCTGTTCCTGGTGCTTGATGCATGAATTGATTACATGGGAAATCTAATACTTCCAATCCTTTATCCTTGCATTCTTTATATAAAGATTCAATAGCTTCATACTGTGGTGTTAATCCACATTTAGTAGCCGTATTAACAATAACTAATAGTTTTCCTTCATATTCTTTCAATGAAACTTCTTTACCATGATTATCTTTAACGTTAAAATCATAAATATTCATTTTAATTACCTTCCTTTTCTATAATAGTTTTTACAAATTCTTTAATATTATTACAATCTTCTTGATTTGGATGACTAGGGAAAGCTAATAAAAACTTCCCTTTACAATTAAAGTAGTCAGTACCAACAGTTACTTCTTTTTTCTTTAATAGAGGTTGTATTTGTGAGTATACTGTCTTATTACTTACAGAACTTCCAAAGACAAACACTTTTTTTACAGCTTCTGGCGTTAATTTTTCTATAAAATATGCAAGTTCTTGTGATACTTTACCCGCATAAATAGCACCACCTAAAAATAATATATCTGTATTCTCCTCTAAAGGAATATTGATATCTTGAGCTGGTACTTGTAACGTAGTACTAATAGCTTCGGCTAGCTTTTTAGTATTACCACCTTTTGAGTAATAACGAATAGCGATTTTCATATATTTCTTTCCTTTCTATAATCCTTTTAATAATTTGTGAAGTAAAGTATATAATGTCTGTGCTTCTTCAATACTTAAGGGAATACAAGAACCTATTTTCTGAGGAATTGTTACAGCTTCCTTTTTTAATTCTTGACCCTTTTTGGTGATTAGAATAATCACATTACGCTCATCGTTTTTATCACGCGTTCGCTTGATTAAATCTTCTTTTTCTAATTTTTTTAATAAAGGTGTTAAAGTACCAGAGTCTAAGTATAAATAAGAACCTATTTCTTTTACTGTGATGGATTCTCTTTCCCAGAGAACCATCATTACAATATATTGGGTATATGTTAAACCTATTTCATCTAAAAAGGGTTTATATTTACGCACGACTTCTTTAGCACTTGCATATAAAGGAAAACATAATTGATTCTCTAATTTTAAAGCATCGTAATTGTCCATATCTGTATTTCACCTCCTATATATTTTATACAATTGAATTGTTTACAATTAAATAATACTCCGATATATACATTTGTCAACATAAATATTTTGATTAAATGTTCATATAGTTATATAATTAAATATATCAAAATAAAGGAGATGTTAATTATGGTATGGATTATAGTAGCTGCAGTCGTAGCGTTAATCGTGTTATACATGGTTGGTGCATACAACGGATTAGTCAAGCTAAGAAATAAAGTAAAAACGAATTGGGCACAAATTGATGTAGTGTTAAAAAGACGTGCGGATTTAATTCCAAATTTAGTAGAAACTGTGAAAGGTTATGCTAGTCATGAAAAAGAAACATTACAAAATGTTATTGAAGCAAGAAATAAGTATGTTTCAGCTTCAACACAAGAAGAACAAATGGCTAATGCTGGTGAATTAAC
>JBKEBJ010000351.1:0-3500 GCA_047973105.1 Coprobacillaceae bacterium
TCCATCTGGCATATCAAACATTTTATGTTCTAAAAAATGAGCAATTCCATCTTCTACTTTAATTCTTTCGTTTTCACCTAAAGGTGTGAATGTAGTGTCAATAGAACCAAAATTAGTAGAAAATAAACCATATGTTTTTTCAAATCCTAATTTTGGTAAAACATAGACTTCTAAACCATTATCTAATGTTTCATGATACATTGTTTCTTTTAGTGTGTCATAGTAGATTTTTTCCATTATTTGGCACCTTCAGTTAATAAGAAAATAGTATCTAAAGCAACAGCTCTAGCAACATCTATAATTTCTTCTTTAGTAACATTCATTAATTTTTCTAAATATTCTTCATTTGTTTCTTTTTTATGAACAATATCCCTATTAAAAGCTAATGCAATCATACTAATTGGTTCATCATTGGCTTTAGTCAAAGCATTTGTTAACATCTTTTTGGCAACAATAATTTCTTCATCTTGAAATTTTCCTTGTTTCATGTTTTCTAACTCTTGCGCAATTAGTTGACATGTTTTTTCATAATCTTTTCCTTCGATTCCAGCATTTACAATCATAACTCCATTAAAAGCATCATAACTAGATGAAACATAATAACATAAACTATTTTCTTCTCTTACTACCTTAAATAGTCTTGATTGTGAGAAACCGCCAAATATAGCATTAAAAACTGTAAAAGCATAATGATTATCATTTATAAAATCACAGTTAATTGTATATCCTAAATTTAACTTTGATTGGGTAATATCTTGTTTTTCAATAATTTCTAAAACCTCTGTTTTTTTAGATTGGTACGTAAGGGATGAACCATTATCCTCATTAGTTATAGAAAAATGCATATATTTTTTGAATATTTCTACAATATTCTCATCAACATCTCCAACTACATAAACATGTTTTTGGTCTTCCTTTAAACAAGTTTGTAAATAATTATATACTTCTTCGTTGGTGAGTTTATCTACTTCCTCTAAATATCCAGTACTTGAGATACCTAGAAAATCATCTTCACCCATATATTGGAATAATTTCTCTAATGCATACGTAAACTTATCATCATTATTAGCGCGTAAACGTTCTTTTAATTCTTTCTTTTTAATTTCAAAACTCTTTTGGTCAAACATATTATTAGTAGTATTTAGATGTAATAAAACATCATTCATAATCTTAATTTGTTCCTCTAATAATGCCTCTTTATAAGGAAGATATTCCTCATTAATACATACAGATGTCAAATTAATGATTTGTGTTTTTCCTTTAGTTCCTATATTACTACCAAATTTAGCACCATACATATCTTCTAAATGTTTTGAAAATGCTTGTGTTGAAGGATATTCTTCTGTACCAGCAGTAAACATAAAAGATAATAATGTACGAATCGTAGTTGTTTCTTTTTGTAATAAATTTTTCAATTTTAAAGAAATTGTAATATTTTTAAACTTCTTACTTGGAATTACGTGTAAAGTATAACCTTCCATTTCATATCTTTGTTTCATAATTACTTCCTTTCTAATCGCTATTCCTTATTAGACACCAAAAAACAATAATTAAAATAAAAATGCAAAGGAATCCTTGCATTTTAATTCTTTTTATTAGAAATAAAAAGACCAACTAAAGATAAGATAATACCAATCATCTTTTTTAACGTTAAACTTTCATGTAATATAACAACAGCTGTAATAATGGTAATAACTGGTACTAAATAAATATAAATACTTGTTTTTAAAGTTCCTAACGATTTCACTGCAAGGTTCCATAATACAAATCCTAATGCAGAAGCACCAACTCCTAAAAATAGAATATTAAAAGTAGTAGTTATATTTGTGAATTTATATATATCTATAGTAAAATCCATAAACAATATACATGGTATCATAAATACTATTCCATACATAAATATTCTTCTAGTTGATTGAATAGTGGAATATCCAAAGGTACTTATTTTTCTTGTTAATAAAGAATAACAAGCCCAAGTGAAAGCTGCAATCAAAGCCAATACATCACCAATAGGATGAATTTCTATTTCCCTACCTTGAAAAGTAACTAAAAATATTCCAAGTAACGCTATTAAAAATCCAATAAAAAACTGTGGATGTAGTTTTTCTTTATCAATAAAATGTGTTAAAAGTGCTGTGAAAAGTGGTGCAACAGATATAATAATGCCAACATTGGTTGCCGTAGTATAACCAAGTGCAATATTCTCTAGTAAATAATATAAACATATCCCACAAAAATCAGCTGCCATAAAAGTAAGTTCTTGTCTTCTATCTTCTATTTTCATTCTTTTTGGATATATAAGTATTAATACTATAAACCCTATGATAAATCTATAAAATAATATTTCAATTGCTTTAAAATCTTGTAACAATATTTTTGTAGAAATAAAAGTTGTTCCCCATATTAAAATAGTTAATAATGCACTTATATGCCCTATTGTTTTAGTATTTTTCATTTAGCTAAATTTTTATCTTTAAAAATATTTTGATATTGTTTAGGGGTTACGCCAATAAATTCTTTAAAATAATTAGTTAAGTGACTTTGATCAGAAAACCCAACCATTATAGCAACATCTAATATGGGAATATTTTGTTCTAAGAGTTGTTTTGCTTTATTTAAACGAATGGATTGTAAATAGCGGTATGGCGATACTCCGACCTGTTTTGTGAAAGCACGTAATAAATAGGATTTACCAAATGAAGTTATTGAAAGTAAATCAGTAAGAGAAATATTTTCAGAATAATTTTCTTCCATATAATGACAAACATTTAAGATGTCTTCGTGTTTTTTAACACTATTATACTCTCTCTCCAGATCAATGTGTTCAATAATTATAAATTCTAATAACATATATAATTTCTCTTCTTTTTCTAGAATATCTTTTTCATTTAAAATAGCATCATATACTTCTTGAATCATTGTAACAGCTTGACTATGAGAAACTACAATATTAACGAAGAATGGTGTTTCTGTTTCATTGATTAATAAAGCATATTTATTCATGATTGCAACTGGAATATTAATAGCTCGATAATCTAATATTTCATCATTAATTGGAGCACAACAATGTGCATCGTTAGGATTAAAAATAATTAAATCCCCTGCCTCTAAATCATATTCTTTATTCTTACACCATAAATGACGTTTTCCATCTTCCACAAAACCAATTACATAATATTCATGAAAATGATTAGGGAATTTCTGAACAATCCCTTTTAAATTATATATTTCAATATTTAAAACTGCATCATAATAGATATGTCGTTGTTCTTGCATCATTATCACCTCTTTATATAAATGATATCTTATCATACTTTACTACTAATTTCTTGAAAGATATGGTACAAAAAAAGATGAGATAGTTAACATATAACTCTCATCTTTTCTTTTATGTAATCTCAACCGCACCACTTTCTATTAATTTATATTCTACATCATATGGCGTCTCAAAATCAAACATTTTCCTTGGCATCCTGTTTATTTTGTCTGCTATATCTTCT
>JBKEBJ010000371.1:0-5289 GCA_047973105.1 Coprobacillaceae bacterium
AACAGATTTTTGCTTCTCCTTTAACAATAGAAACTTTTTTATTACCAGACATTCCACTTATTGAAAAATATAGTTTGATGTATATAATTTTAAATACTAAGTAAATAGTATCTATTTTAAGGGAGTAATACAAATGGTATTACTCCCTTTCTTAACAATATGCTTTGATTATTATATATTTTTATTCTTCATACTTACTTATTTATTTGATAGTAATTATAATTTTGTATGTTGACTAAACCACGACATTACAGATTCCATTAAATCATATGGATATTGATAATTGTAATTCTCTTTAATTTCTATAGATAGTCTTTTAAATAATTGCATACATGCTTTTGTTTCCGTTAAGATTTCTTCTTTAGAGTACCCTGAGAATATATTCTTAATATCCTCTATTATATTTGACTGTGCCCACTCATTTATAAATTTACCTCCATACCATGTATCATAATTATCATTATGATTCATTTTTTCATGCCATTCTATAATTTGTAATAGAATATTTCGTAAATCACTTTCGGCATTTTTTGCAGTCCATAAGTTATCACGCAATGCTTGTTTTGCAATATACATAGATAAAAACCAGAACATATTTACTAGATTTATAAACGGTTCTTCATTTATAGTGTTTTTTAAATTAAGATTAAAGTTTTTATCTTCAAAATTAATAAACTTATTATCTTTATCAACAATAACATAGGCTCCTCTAGCTAATGCTCCATATATAGTTTCAGCATCAGCTAAAACTTGTAGACCTTCCAGATTATAATAGACAGTATCTACTTGATATCCACCATCAAAAAGAGTTAGTCTTTCTTCATCACCAACTGCAGTTTTTGAAATAACTGTCGTTACTACTTTTCCAAAACCATCTAACCAACTAGCATCCATTAATTCAGTTTTAGGATTTTGACAATACACTAAAATATCTAAGTCTGACCATTGATCGGCAGGATGATTTTTTCTAGCTCTTGAACCCATTACTAAAGCAGCTCGAATATTAGTGTTATCTTTCGCATATTTTTTAAATTTATCTTCAAATTCTTTATAAAATTCTGTATTCATTTCTTTTTTCCTCCTATATAAATCCTTATCCTTCCATCTCCGTAATATTATTTCGCATTTTTAACAAAACATTATATGTTATTAATAATTCTTGATCATCAATATCATTGAATAACTCATCTGCTAGTTCAGCTAATAAATCATTATGATTTTTAAAGAAGAGATGAGATTTTTCAGTAGGTATTACAGAAACAGAACGTTTATCCTTTGTTGATTTTTTTACATCTACATACCCTTCTTTTTCAAGGTTATAAACTAATTTTTTTGTACTTTGTCTTGTATATGCCATATTTTTCGCAATATTATTAATAGATGCATCAGTACTCACTTCTTTATATAAACTAGATAATAAGAACCATTGTTTGATAGTTAATTCAGAAGATATGGTATCCCCTTTAGCTTGTACTCTATTCGCTAAATGAAAAATATTCTTAATTAATGATTCCTCTGTATTCTTTCTGTTCATTATATTCGCTCCTTTTAACCAATATACGCAACCGGTTTCTTATTTAAATTATAAGCAACCAGTTGCTTTTTGTCAATATCGTTTATTAATAGAAAAATTTAATAATATATTTCGATTAAAAAAAGGAAGCATATTGCCTCCTATCCATCATTATTAATTGGATTTACGATTATATTCCATTGAATATCAAATTTATCTCTAAGTGTGGTATGCATTGGACTATAGAATGTTTTTGTTGGTTCTAATAAAACAGTTCCTTCTTTACTTAAATGTTCATATACAACTTTAGCTTGTTCCAAAGAATCATAAGTAATTGTTAAAAATATATTATTACCTCCACTATGTTTGACCACAAGTTCATCTGCAAAAGTAAACTTAGTATCATTAATTTCCATTTCTGCATGCAGAATACAATTACTTACTTTATCTTTTGTTATCAAACATCCCTCTGGTACATATTCACCATATCTTTGTATACTAATTTTTTTCCATTAAAGACTTTTTGATAAAATGTTAATACTTCCTCACAATTGCCTGAAAAAACTATATACGGTGTTATCATCTATCTACTCCTCCTTTCCTACTATTTATTATCTTAAGTAACATTATAACCACTCACCTGTTTTACGATAATGTTGTGCCATAGATTGTGCCTCATCTACAATCTCCTTGTCATATTGACAATAACTCAATAATTTAATAGCGTTACTACCTGTAGTAATTCCTGCTTGTAGTAGATAATTGAAGTATATTTCTTCATCATTTACTTCTTCTTGAAAATGATAATTTTCATATAAAGTATCAAATATTTTCGCTAAATCAAGATCATGTGTAGTTAAACAAACAAAGCAATCATTTTTCGCTAATCTTTTTAAGATAACAGTTGCTGCTGAAATCCTTTCAATCATGTTTGTCCCTTTAAATATTTCATCAATAAATAACATAGAATAGGTTGATTTTGAAGACTCATCTAAAAGTCGTTTTAAAGACTTAACCTCTGCAACATAAAAACTATCACCTGCTTCTATATCATCTTTTAAGTTCATTGAGGTATATAACGTACATGAACGAAATTGAAAATATTTAGCTAAACATGTATTTGTTACCTGTCCAAGAATTACATTAACAGCTATTGTTTTCGCAAAAGTAGATTTGCCACTGGCATTCGATCCTGTAATTACTATTTTATTACTAATTAGATGTGTATTAGCTACTGGTTTCTTTAATAATGGATGTATAATTTCTTCAAAATCTATTGTATTATTTTTAGTAAAAGTAGGATGACAATAGTAATCAACACTCTTTCGATAAGAGGCAATAGAAATAGCCGATTCAATATAACCAATAATATCATATATTTCTAATAATTCTTTAGATAGTTTTTTTATTTTTTTGGTAGTTAATTGATAAACAAGCGCATATAATCCAAAGAAACAAAGAATAACAGCTATCATATTACCAGCTGCATTTTCACCATTGCTTAGTGATAACTGTATACAGATATCCGCTAATTCACCAGTCCCTTTACATTTCTTTAATAAAAATTGTAATCGTTCATTTTCTTGTTTTAATTCAGGAATATTCATTTTAACAATAACCTTAGCTGTTCGAAGCATTCTAGATATTATCTTTATACTCAGCATAGCATGATATATAATTCTAATCGTAGAAATAAATAATAACATTGCTATAATATAACTAAAAGTAATTGCTAAAACACCAAAATCGGGATTAAAAAAAGTTAAAATAATACTAAACAGATCCATCATTGTTACTAAGAATATCCACTTTAAAGGTAATTTTGGAAATAATGTTACACCCTTTAAATTTTTTATTAACTTATTCCCTGTATGACGTCCAATTTTATAGAATCCATATTGTATTTTTAATCTTTTTTGTTCATCTGAATCTAGACCTTGCATTATCATTTCAAAGTGATTAATGTCCTTATTTTTTTGTTGGCGCATAAAACGATATAAATATTCATCACCTACACTAGATTGTGTATTCTTTATTCTTTTAAAAATAGAATCCATACTTAAGTCATTCCAAGTAATATCATCAATTATGTTATCTTGTGATAAAGGTGAATGTTGATGATAAATCTTCATACTATTATAATCTCTTTCATCTAAAGACCATACTGTTTTTTTGCCATACTCACTAGCTATTTTAGTCTTAATTATTTTAACTTTACGAATATTCATAATTGTCACAAGTAAAATTAGAAATACAAAAAATCCAATAATAACCGTATATACAATCATTTCATCACTCATTATGTTTCCCCCTCTTCAAATACACCAACTTCGATGTTATAAATACTTATGAGTAGATATATTATTCATAAAAACCTATCTTACTTCCATCAATAGTTGTTATAAAACAAACTTTTCCTCCCCAAGGCTGAGTAATCACTTCGGTAATTTCATTCCAATTATGATCTACTACATACTGATATAACGCTTCCACATTTTTTACTTGCATAAAGGCCACCATTCCATCAAACATTTCTTCACCAGCTAAAAGTGGTTCTCCTAATACTAAATGCATACCATTGAAATTATTCAATTTAGTTGTTAATTGTATTGGCATATCTGTAACAAAGCCATATTCCCCTTTACCATTTACATCATACTCATCAATATTTCCGTACCACCCTAAAACATTTTCAAACCATGCAATTGTTTTTTCCAAATCTTTTGTACGATAAATCGGTCCTGATGATTGAACAAGATATTCACGTTTTATGTATTTTTCCATATTCTTTCCTCCTTTGTCACCATTACTCTAAGATATAACTTCTAATCAAGATAAATTTGATATTTTCTATACCTAGATTAATAAAACCTTTATAGAAATTATAACAAACTTTAGATAATTAAAAAATAATTACTTTTACATATTTTTATAATAAAAATAAAGCATTTTCACCATAACCCCAGTAAAACACAATGTTTATCTATGCTTTAGGCTTATAATATGAATCATTTATACTTTCTAGTAACAGACTTTATAAATTGCCCCCATATAGTGCTTCACTTCTACTCTTTTTACTGATATAATTGAACAAATATGAAGTTGACGCACGCAGGGAAAAAGGAAGTGGCTACGTAGCAGACATTTACTTTTTCTGGAGGTAACTACCGAATAGCGAACTTTGTATTCAGCTTTTAGAATATAGGAGGAATAACTTATGCATGAAAATATTGTAGAGATAGTAAACAGGGAAACAAAGGCATGGGATAATAAAAATACAGATTTACTACTAAGTATTTTCCACCCAGACATGGTATGGGTATGGCCTAAAGATAGCAACAGCCATAATCCTATTGATTGGGAATGTCCACAAGGAAAATTTGATATTATCCGATGGAAATGCATATATGATAATCTTTTTAGTAATTTTGATTTAGTGCATAATAGTAGAGAGATTATTAAAATTGTATGCACGAAGGAGCAAGATGGGGGCTTTGCTATCGTAGATATCGATACACTATGGCATAACCCTAAAACCGGCGATGAGATGCATTGGCTTGGGCGTACTTGTAAAACATATGTTAGAACATCTGGCGAGCTAAAAATGATAGCGCAAACAGGGGTACTCAATTATGATGCCACTATCTGATTCATAAATTTTACAAGCACCAGAGCGACAACTTCCAGTTTGTCAGTTAGTAAATATCAATTTAATAATCAATAGAACCCGACAATTAAACTGTCGGGTTCTATTAAATCTTATTAACTAGATATAC
>JBKEBJ010000379.1:0-1670 GCA_047973105.1 Coprobacillaceae bacterium
TATATGCACAATGTTAACAAATGATGTAAAAGATGAGAAAATAGACAAAGATTTATTTATTAACGAACTATATTAGGAATATTGTTGACTATTGTAAGTTCTTTTTATAAAATAACTTTAACACGCTAAATAGGGAGGAAATTTGATGATAGATATAGAACGTGAATTACATGAAGAATGTGGTGTTTTTGCAGTGTACGGTCATGAGAGTGCAGCTGATATGTGTTATTATGGCTTACATAGTTTACAACATCGTGGACAAGAAGCAGCAGGTATTTTAGTTCGTAATGAAGATAAACTAAATATCTATAAAGGAGAAGGATTAGTTGCTGAAGTATTTAATGCTGAAAAACTAAAACGCCTTCAAGGAGATGCGGCTATTGGTCATGTTCGTTATTCAACCGCAGGGGGAAGTGGAATTGAAAATGTTCAACCTTTATTATTTAGAACAATGAGCGGATCTTTGGGAATTGCTCATAATGGAAATATTGTTAATGCTAATGATTTGAAATTAGAATTAGAAAAACAAGGAAGTATATTCTCTTCTAGTTCTGATACTGAAATTCTTGGACATTTAATAAAAAGAAAAGAAGGTCGATTAATTGATCGTATTTGTGATTCTTTACAAAAATTAGACGGTGCTTTTGCTTTTCTAATTATGGTAGAAAAAGCATTAT
This sequence comes from Coprobacillaceae bacterium, assembly GCA_047973105.1. Classification (GTDB taxonomy): domain Bacteria; phylum Bacillota_I; class Bacilli_A; order Erysipelotrichales; family Coprobacillaceae; genus CAKVJS01. Next base: position 678 of record JBKEBJ010000379.1, read on the forward strand.
ATGCAGCTAGAGATAAATATGGTTTACGTCCGTTATCTATTGGTCAATTACCAAATGGTGCTTATGTTTTTACATCTGAAACTTGTGCTTTAGATATTGTAGGAGCTAAATTTATTAGAGATGTAGAACCAGGAGAAGTAATTCGTGTTAAGGATGGAAAACTATTATCAAAAAAATATGAAGAAAATACAGTTAATAAGATGTGTGCTATGGAATATATTTATTTCTCTAGACCTGATAGTGATTTTGAAAGAATTAATGTACATAGTAGTAGGAAGTTAGCTGGTAAACAATTATTTAAAGAATCAGCAGTTAAGGCTGATGTGGTTATTGGTGTTCCAGATTCTTCTATATCTGCTGCTATTGGATATGCCGAAGCATCTGGTATCCCATATGAAATGGGATTAGTAAAAAATAAATATGTAGGTCGTACATTTATTCAGCCAACGCAAGAAATGAGGGAACAAGGAGTACGAATGAAACTTTCTGCCGTTTCTTCCATTGTAAAAGATAAAAAAGTAATCATGATTGATGATTCTATTGTTAGAGGAACAACTTCTAAAAGAATTGTTCGTTTATTAAAGGAAGCAGGCGCTAAAGAAGTACATGTTAGAATTGCTTCTCCAGCTATCAAATTCCCATGTTTTTATGGAGTTGATACTTCGACATTGGAGGAACTAATTTCGAATCGTATGGATATTGATGAATTATGTACATATATCGAAGCAGATAGTTTATCGTTTATTAGTGAAGAAGGAATTAGAAAAACTATTTATCCTAACCCTGAAAAACAAGATAATTTATGTTTAGCTTGTTTTAACGGAGATTATGTAACTGACTTATATGATTCTTTCAATAATAACGAAATAAAATAATAATCGAGTAGGAGGAAATAACTAGCTTAGTTATCTCCGACCTCTCACACCACCGGGCAAGCCGTTCAGCACACAGCGGTTTAAATCTATACTAAATATGGACTTTCTCAAATTGGAC
>JBKEBJ010000464.1:0-15662 GCA_047973105.1 Coprobacillaceae bacterium
AGTCCCCCATCAATGCCTATCTTATCTTGATAAATGGGGTCAATCCAAATATCAAAACAATTAATATTTAGATGTAAATGACATGTTGGTGTATGTCCAAAGACAATGACTTTATTATCTAGTCCTCTAGACATATAAAAATACTCTCGCATCCATGCACACTCTTCTTCGCTTTGTTCATATAATCCTTTTTCTGGATTAATCCCTGCATGAATAAGAACAAAGTTTTGATTGTTAACTTGGAGTTCAATAAAGCTTGGGCAACTATTAACGTAATTAATCATCATACGATAAAATGCTGCCTTTAATACTTGATAATCATAAGGTTTAAACACTTCTTTACGTAAATGTTCATGATAACTATGAAATGTTTTCAATCCCCCATTTTGATTCCATAAACGAGTTTGTTTTGATTCATTATCATTTACTATAAATGCATCACGCATCATAAGTTCATGATTTCCCTTGATTAAATGGATATTCTTTTTATTATGTATGTAATAATATATGTCTAAACTTTGCGGTCCACGATCACAACAATCGCCCAATATATATAACTCATCTTCATCTGAAAAATTTACTTTTTCTAACATTTTCCTGAAAATTTGGTAATGACCATGCAAATCCGACATTACATAAATATTTCTCGCCATACTACCACCTCTGTATTTTTAGTATAGCATAATATTGAGGTTGACTGTATAAATAACAATAAGAAAAGTAGCAGTTCCTATGAACTACTACTTCAGACTGTTGACAATCAAAAAAGGATTGTTAACAGTCTGAGAAAGAGGTATACTCTTTCTCTAGATTATTTATTCCAATCAATAATTACAACTGGTTTTATTAAATCTGCAGGTTTTTCATCCATAATATGAAAAGCTTCTTCAATCTTATCAAATCCATAATATTTATGAGTTATTAATTTAGATGGATCTATCCTTTTATATTTAATTAACTCTAACATTTTTTGAATACGTAATGCCCCACCTGGGCAGAATCCACCACGAATATCCTTATTACTCATACCAAGTCCCCAATAATGAGCAGGCATAGATAATGTATCAGTAATATCAAAGAAATTAACATTAGCAATAACACCACATTCTTTTGTCATAGCTACTGCCTGTCCAAAAGTATCTTGGTTACCTCCAGCAATAATTACCTTATCAGCCCCACCATTAGTCATAGCGATTATTTGTTCAACAATATCACCATCTTTATAACTAACAATATCAGTGGCACCATACTCTTTAGCTATTTTAACGCAGTTTGGTCTTGTTCCAATTGCGATAATGCGTCCAGCACCCTTTAGTTGGGCCCCAGCAACAGCCATTAAACCTACTGGCCCAATACCAATAACAACAACGACATCACCATAGCCTACATCTGCTAATTCAATCCCATGTAATCCTGTAGACATCATATCAACTGTCATTAATGCATCTTCAGCTTTAATTTCTTCTGGCAGAATTACTAAATTTGCATCTGCATTATTTACATGAAAAAACTCTGCCATAGTTCCATCTTTTATTGTTAAAAATTTAAAGCTTCCCATTAAATGAGCATCATGCGCTGTAGATTTACCTGATTGTACACCTAGTTCCTCCCAATTAGGCGTCACACAAGGAACAACAACCACATCTCCTGCTTTAAATTTTGTTACTAGAGATCCTACTTCTACTATTTCACCAACTGCTTCATGTCCTAAAATACGATTTTCTTTTTCACCTGAACCACCATGTAATGTATGTGTGTCTGAAGTACAAGGAGCTAAAGCAATAGGACGCAATATTGCACCTAATGGATCAACCTCTGGTCTTTCTTTTTCAAGCCAACCTGCTTCATTCACTTTAATCATTCCATAACCTTTCATCAATAACACCTCCATATGTTTATATTATAGGAGCATTAATTTGAATACACAACTAATACGACTCGATTTTAGTTTACAAAATGCCCATAATTGTAAACAAAATTGACAATTATGGGTATTTTGAAAGTTCCTTGACATATTTATTTATGTTACCTTATAAGTAGGGATAGTACTACTGCAATTTATTTACTGTCGTATTAAGTAAGGAAACCATTTCATCTTGTGAAACGGGGAAGTCATTATTTATCCACCATAAAGTTAGACTGGTTACGCCTGCACAGTTATATCTCGCCATCATTTCTATTGGGATTTCAAACTGTACACCTTTTTCTTCTTGCATCTGATAGTAGAGTAAATAGATGTCTAAAAACATTGCATCTATTCGTTGTTGTAATTCTGTATCTCCACCCAGAGCTATTAAGCTCTTCAGTGCTTTTCTTCGTTGGTACGTCCCTTGTACTACTTGGGTGAATGCAGCATGCATATTATCTGTTTTGACATGTTCACACATGCTCATAACAATGCTTTCAACACATGAACATGTCAACTCATACTTATCAGCAAAATGAAGATAGAATGTTGTACGACTAACAGAAGCCTCTTTGCATATAGAGTTCACTGTTATATGATAAAAGTCCTTTGTTTCAAGTAATTGGAACATAGCATCTACTAACCGCTTACGAGTATATGATGCGCGAATATCTGTTGAATTGGACATAACAAAACCCCCTTTTTTGTATTTTAATTCTAGTATAAATCATCAGAATTATCAATGCACATAACATAATGTTTCACAAAAACCATCGTATGTACACAATATCATAATCCATTTCGCTTTTTGCACATTTTTATAAGTATATATCAACATAATTTATGTTAAGGAGATGATGTTATGAAGAAATGTCATATTTATAATATATTACATATGATTGTTGGGAGTATCTTTATATTTCTAGGCATTTTATCATTTTTATCACCTGCCAAAACAATGACTACACATTCTTATATATATGGCGCAGTAATGTTAATCATGGGAGGATTGGAAATTACATTTTATATATTAAGGGGATATAAATCTTTGTTTTTTCCTGCTTCATTACTGACCATTGGCACATTAGAAATTGTTTTAGGAATGCTTTTGATTTCCAATATTTGGATTGGAGAATGGGCGATAACCTTTCTATTTCCAGCTTGGTTTATCATATTATGCATTTCTAGGATTACAAATCTAAAATGGATAAAAAGTTATGTCGGCGATGGTGAATATTGGTTATCCTTAACCATTAATCTTCTAGGTATAGTCGTAGGTACCATTATGTTTCTAAACCCTATAATACCACTCATATCAATGAGTATCATTATCAGTGCTTTTCTAATAATGATTGGTGTAGAAATGATAGTATTTGCATTAGGACATTACCAATTTATTAAACATATTAACGTTTAAGTATGCACCTATAAAACAAATTTTCTCTACAAAATAAGCTTTTGATTGGTGCTATCCCTTCTCTATGATGCATATTAAATAAACTGACTATCTGTCAGTTTATCTTTTTATTATATAGTAATAATATTGCACCAACAATTGCTCCAATACATAACGCTAAAAGATAGAATAAGAAATTTTCTACTAATAGAATAACAAATATTCCACCATGTGGGACTGGCAGTTTACATCCAAACAAAACAGATAAAGCACCAGCAACAGCACTACCTAATATACAAGCAGGCAATACATTTTTACGATCCCTATGAACATATGGTATGGCTGCTTCAGTTACAAAAGTTAATCCCTTTATAAGGTTAACAAATGCATTCTTATCTTCAATTTTAGCACCTTTACTTTTTAAATAATACGTGCTTACAGAAATAATAATAGGTGGCATCATTCCGCCAATCATTACTGCTGCCATAATTTCTGTATTTCCTTGAATGATGGAACCAACACCAATTAGATATACCCATTTATTAACTGGTCCGCCCATATCTGCAGACATTAAACCACCAAAGATTGCGCCCATTATGATTTTCAATACAATATGCATTGATGATATTGTAGAAAATAACGTCTGATTTATTGACTGCAATATTGGATTCATAATATACATGATAAAACATATGCCTAATGTTCCTAGAAGTGGATATAATAACATAGGTTTTATTCCATCTAATACTTCTGGAATTTTATTGCATACATATTTGACGACTAGCATTCCATATCCAGAAATAAGTCCAGCAACAATAGCACCTATAAATCCTCCGCCACCTATTTCAACTACGACTCCACCTATAATTCCAATAATAAATCCTGGCGTATCTGCAATTCCCTTTCCAATATAGCCTGAGAATATAGGTAAAACTAGTTGTGATATCATAACACCTATAACACTTAAATACATTGCATAAGTGTCATTAGATACATATTGCTTCATCAAATAACTACATGCATTTACTAATCCCATTATCATTAAGATTGGTAATATCTGTGATAATCCATTCATAATATGGGTATATATTTGATGCGTCCTACTTTCTGGAAGTTCTTTTTCTTCTCTAGCTTCCATATTTTCTTGATACACAGAAATATTTCCTTCTAATACTTGTTCAATTAACTTATGAGGATGATATACTCCTTCACTTACTTTAGTTAGCAGTAAAGGTTTATCTATAAATCTTGTCATTTCAACCTTTTTATCTGCTGCTACAATAATACCTTTAGCTTGTTCAATTTCCTGTTTTGTAAGAAGATTTTTAACACCGCTACTGCCATTAGTTTCCACTTTAATATGAACCCCTAATTCTTTAGCAGCTTGTTCTAATGCCTCTGCAGCCATATACGTATGTGCAATTCCTGTTGGACAAGCAGTAACCGCAACAATATCTATTTTTTCACTACCTTCTTTAGACGTATTAGCTATTTTATTTTCATTTTCCTTTTGATCAATACAATTTATAAATTCCGAAGTATTTTTACAAGATAATAATTGCGTACGAAAGGTTGTATCCATTAAGATAACTGATAATCTTTGTAAGATTTCTAAATGTTCATTTCCACCACTCATCGGAACTGCAATCATAAAAAACAAGTATGTTGGCTGTCCATCAAGACTATCAAAATCCATTCCCTTTCGACAAATCATTGCACTAATTCCTGCCTTATTTACTGCTGCACTTTGTGCATGTGGAATCGCAATTCCTTCGCCAATTCCGGTTGTTGATAATGCTTCACGTTTTAATACATCTTTTTGATATTGTAGACGATCAAAAAGATTTCCCTGTTTCTCCATTAACATTGTTAGTTGTTGAATAGCTGTTTCTTTATCTATTGGCGAAGCATCAATATCTATAGCTGATGCAGATAATAAATCCGTTATTTTCATATACATACCTCATGATACACCTTATAAATTTGTTCCTTTGTCGCTAAATCCAATGTAAAGGCAGTAGCACTACCACAAGCAACTCCCCATTGTAAACCTTCTAAATAATTATGATTCTTCGTATATCCATAGACAAATCCGGCAACCATACTATCACCTGCTCCAGTTGAATTCACAGCACTTCCTTTTGGTGCATTTTGATGGTATACCTCTTTTGATTCACATACCAATATAGCTCCATCTTTACCACATGATATTAAAACATTTTTAGCACCTAAGGATTGTAAATGTTGTGCAGCTTCTATAATTTCTTCTTTAGTACATAATGTTTTTTTCATAATTTCTTCTAATTCTTTTATATTTGGTTTAATTAAAAATGGTTTACATTCTAATGTACTAAGTAATACTTCATCTGTTGCATCTACAATTACCCGTACATTTTTATCTTTTATTTTTGTCATGATTTGTTGATACATATTTGTTGGTAGACTATTAGGTATACTACCTGCGAGAACTAAAATATCATCTTTCTTTAATGAAGTAAGATACGAAAGTAATTGAGAAATTGCTTTTTCATCAATTATAGGTCCCATACCATTAAGTTCTGTTTCTTCTTGGCTTTTGATTTTAACATTAATTCTGGATATTCCTTTATCAACATAAACAAACTTTGTTTGAATCCCTTTTTCTTTGAGTTTGTTCTCTATCTCCAAACCTGTAAAACCTGCTAAAAACCCTACAGCAATTGTTTCTTGATTTAAGTTACAAAGAATTGTTGAAACATTTATTCCTTTTCCACCTGGAAACATATCTTCTTTATAATTACGATTTACTTCTCCTAATTGGAATTCTTTAACATGACTAATATAATCTAAAGATGGATTCATTGTTACCGTATATATCATTTTTCTTTCACCTCAATTATTTTTGTTTTTGTTTTCATTTCTTTATTATTACAAACATTAGTAATAATATTTGCCTCTTCAATAGCTCCAAAAGTAATAGCTGAAATTTTTTCAAATTTAGAGGCATCCATTAAAACATAGCTATCCATACAATGCTTCATAGCCTCCTGTTTTACGATTGCTTCACTCATTTCTGGAGTTGTAAATCCTGCCTGGATACTAACACCATTTGTCCCCAAAAAACCTTTTGTAAAGTTATATTTTTGTAAAGATGTAATAGCGCCTTCGCCAATAATTGCTTCTGTAATAGGTTTTAATTCTCCCCCTAATAAAAATACACGATATCCACGTTTCAATAACTGTTGCGCTTGTAAAATCCCATTCGTTACAAATGTAATATTCTGAATTTGAATATAATCAATCATTGATTCTGTCGTTGTACCAGCATCAATATATACGAAATCATTCTCTTCCAATAAAGAAGCAGCCATTTGTCCTATATGATTCTTTTCAATCTTATTATATTGTTGTCTAATATTTAACTGTTCATCATTTTGATTACCAGTTTCAATGATGGTTGCACCACCATGAACTTTACGTATTTTCCCAAGTTTTGACAAGCTCTGTAAGTCACGGCGAATTGTTGATTCACTAGAATGAACTAAGACCGTTAGCTCTTCTACTGTAACAATTTTGTTTTTATTAATGTATTCAATAATTTTTTGTTGTCTACTTTCTGTAAGCATTTGGATTCACCTCGCACTCATCTTACCACCAATAACAATCATTTCCAATCATTTTCAGTCAATAAAAATCATTTCAACATTATTAATCCCATAATAATGACATAGTGTCCTGTATTTATATACTTCAATTGACAGTAGATACTAAGAAGAACTAATATAATATAGAGGAGGTATTTTGATGTCACATACAATGATTAAAAAAACAGCATTCGCAACTGCCTTAAAAGAGTTACTACAAAAACAACCATTTTCTAAAATAAGTGTTACTGACATATGTAAAGAGTGTGGTGTCAGTCGGAAATCCTTCTATTATCATTTTAAAGATAAACATGACTTAGTTGATTGGATTTTTTATACAGAATGCGCTACTCCTATCGAAGAAGAAAACATTACTGAATTCTGGATTTTCTATAAAAAATTAGCTACTTATATTTATGAAAATCGACATTACTTTATTGATCTTTTTAAAGTGGAAGGTGCTTTTTCATTTCGCAATACACTAACTGTCTTTATGACTCGGAATTTTATTAAATATATACATAATTACTTTGAAGATAATGATGATTATTCTTCACAAGAAAAACGTGATGATTGTTTAGATTTTCTGAGTGCTACTTTTATTGCCTCCGTAGTCAATTGGATAACAAATCATCCACATTTAACACCTGAACAATTTATTGAAGTTATAAAATTTGATAAATTAATTTCTACTTAACAATCCATAGCGATTGTTTTTTTATTTCTTATTTTTACCCACTTTTGACAATCTGACACCTTTTTACCCAACTATATTTTTTTGACCCTTGTTAATATGTCTGACAAGTTATAACATTTTTATGTACAGGATATAAGGAGGAAAAGATGAAATTATTATCTATTAGTAAAAAACATAAATCAATATGCTTGTATATCACTGTATGTCTTTTATTACTTGCACTCGTTAGTAGTTTTAGAGCATTAAATGTTTCTAAACAAAGATGTGAACTCAAACAAAGGTTAAATGAAATATCAATTGAAGAATACTCTGAAGATATTCATGATATTTCACTCAGTACTGCTGTGTTAGATTCACAAAGACTATTACATGCATAATTTACTGCTATCACCATTAATGGTGTTGATATAACTTTAGAATGCATATATTAGTAATAAGAAAAGATATTACAATATATGAATACTAAACTTAGATGTAATACTATATTCAAAACAACTATTTTATTTAGATTCATTTTATAGCTACCACTTTAAAATGTTCTAAATACTATGTAATCATAATAAGTAACATATACTGTCAGCTTATTTTGATAACTAATTCCAGTGAATATAGATTGGTACCATTTATTATAGGATATGAAATGCCTTTCTCATTTACTCAGGCTATAAAATATGATATTGGTCAATCGCCCTCAAAATTCCACCACTAATGGAATTTATATAAGTTATGTGTTTGTACCTTTACCATCATTGGTACAATATAATACATATATTCCACTATTACGCACTACTTATATTATTCGTATGTATTATTTTAAACATAACTTTGATTATGGAAATATCCTAATAATGATTATAATCAATATCTACTGTTCAAAATATAGGGATTCTCATATAGAAATAACTATTATGAGATTTTGTAACAGAACGATCACACTTAAAATACACTATAAAAATATTGGTATCCTCTAAGCTTACCCGTTAATCAACTTCTACTCACCCATTATTTGGTAATAGCAGAAATATGGAAAGTGATTACGGTCACAATCTGGAATAATAGTTATACAATTATATTCGTCTCTAAAAGACAAAAAAAGCATATCTTAGATACGCTTTTTTTGTATATTCACTTCCCCATATGATATGCAATAATATATAGTTTTAGTATTGTGAAAGCAGTTAATATGTTTTACAATATTACTTGCACTACATATTATGGTATAGAGATTGTAATAATGTGAGTTTGTGTCAAACGAAATGATACGAATACCTACCCATTATTCTTATCATTTAATACCTTTACTAACTCTAAAATCAATTCTAGTTCTTCTTGATTTAGGGTCTGCGATTTTTCAACTAAATCATTGATTAATGTTGGATAAGGATTTATGTCAGCAGCAAAAAATTCCTTTAATGTAATTCCAAAATAATCACAAATATAGAATAATCCATCCAAGCTTGGTTTTGCTTGTTTATTCTCTATTTTATGAATATAGGAATTATTCTGTCCTAATTCAATTGATAAAGTTTGCGCAGGAATATTTCCCTTTAACTCTCTTAATTGCCGGATACGTTGGGCAATGTATTCTTGTACATCTTCCATCGTGCAATAGTCTTCAATCATAATCGCACCTACTTTCCACAATTCAATTATACAATAACAGACATATTATGTGCGTGCACAATATGAATAATCTTATATATAATAGGTGCATTCAAAGCAAAATAATAAAAGTGAGGTGAGAAATTTGCATATTGATGTCCCAAATGATTTACTCTTAGAAAAGGAAGGTCAAATTTGTTGCATTAGAGGAATTAAAAAATTACCCAAAAATGATACTGTCGTATATCATGTAGAAAAAGAACTGTCGTCTTTAATTACAGATGCAATAAATAATCATTGTAAACACTTTATTTTAATGTTAGATGGTGAGGCTAGCCTATTCTATGGGGAACATATTATTAAGGAGATTTCAGATGATGCATTTTTAACTGTCGCACTGCCTTATTACGATTTTAGTAATGAGATTATGTATTTTGAACAATCTAAAAAATACCATTCATTGATTGATAAATGTAATAGTATTGTTTGTTGGCAAAAACAGTCGTTAAGCATTTCAAAAGAAGGTAGTAAAGATTTTCATACCGATTGTTTAGTCAAATATGGGGATTGGCAAATTCTAATTCATGATCAAAATGATATATCTATTAATCGTCATATCGCTTTAGCGAAAGAAAAGAAGAAAATAATAAAAGAAATAAATATCTAAGATCTATCCTATAATGCTGTACATTTATATGTACAGTTTTATTTTTTTTCATAAAACACTTGACTCACTAGTGTACAGGAGGGTTTATAATAAAGGTGAAGATAAGGAGGACATATTATGAAAATTGAATGGAAGAAAGAGGACAAAGAAATATATTTACCAAAAAGAAAGCCCGTTGTTGTTAATGTACCTAACTATAAATACTTAACAATTACCGGTAAAGGAAATCCTAATGATAAGGAATTTAGTGAAAAAGTTAGTGCTTTATTCACATTATCCTTTGGAATTAAATTTATGGATAAAAAAGGAATTGCACCTGAAGGTTTTTATCCCTTCACTGTATATCCATTAGAAGGTATTTGGACATTAGCGGAAGAAGAAATCGATTCTGAAATATTAAACAAAGATGCATTAATATATAAAGTAATGATTCGTCAACCAGATTTCGTTACCGAAGAAGTAGTAAAAGAGATTCTAACAATGCAAGAAATCAATAAGCCAAATCTCTATTATAATGATGTAGTATTAGAAGAGATGGAGGATGGGAAGTGTGTCCAAATGATGCACATTGGTTCATTCGATGATGAACCCGCAACTTTCGCAAAAATGACACAATTCTTAGAAGATAATAATTTAGAAAAAAGTACGCACGAACATAAAGAAATATATATTTCAAACCCTTTAAAAACGAAACTCGAAAACATGAAAACTGTTTTACGTTATTATATTAAATAATTATGTCCCTTTCATTAGGGACTTTTTATTCGTCTTGATTTTCTTTACCAATGAAAAATATTAACTTTATTATGATATAATGGTTTAGAAATTTAAACTATTGATTAGGAGTGAGATTATGTCTATGTGTGAACATAACCAAGAACTATTAGAAATATTTGAAGATTCTAAAGAAGCTTTGATAGCTCTTGGTAATGAAAACAGGCAACACATTGTTGTCGCTTTAATAAAAGAAGAAGGTAAAGGTGTACGAGTAAACGACATAGCTAAAGCTATTCATTTATCACGTCCTGCTACCTCTCATCACTTACAAATACTAAAAGCGGCCAATATTATTAATATGTATCAAATAGGAACTAAGAATTATTATTATATTGACGCTAATGAAAGTGAGTGGCATAAGTTATCTAATTTAACAACATTTGTTTATCAAACAATTAGTAAATTAGAAAATATAGATTTTCTCAAAGAATCAAACAAAGGAGATATAGTATGAATTATTTAGAGATTATTAAAAATCGTCATTCTATACGTAGTTATAACAATAAAGAAATAGAAAAAGAAAAGCTTGATATCTTATTAAAATATATTGAACAATGTAATCAAGAATCTGGTTTACACATTCAATTATGTATGGATGACCCAGCTGTTTTCACAGGATTAAAAGCCCGTTATGGTAAACTAACAAATGTAAATAATTATATTGCTTTAGTAGGTAAAAAAAGTAAAAACTTAGAAGAAAACATAGGTTATTATGGTGAAAAGATTGTACTTAAAGCAACTGAGTTAGAATTAGGAACATGTTGGGTTGCAGGTACCTATAGTAAAGGTAAAAGTAAGATATCCTTATCTTCTGATGAAAAATTAGTATGTGTTATTGCTTCAGGATACTCTGATATAAAAGGATTTCCTCATAAAAACAAACCTATTGAAGAGTTATGTAATATTAATAGCACTAGCCCTATATGGTTTAGAAATGGTGTTGAATACGCTATGTTAGCCCCAACAGCTATGAATCAACAAAAATTCTTTTTCACACTACAAGACACCAAGGTTACAGTAAAACCAGGAAGAGGATTCTATACAAAATTAGATTTAGGAATTGTGAAATATCACTTTGAAATTGGTGCAGGTAAAGAAAATTTTACCTGGGGATAACAAAAAAATACAATTAAACTGTAGCACGTATAAAATTCACAAAATATTATTAAGAATCATAGATGAAAATTATCTGTGGTCTCTTTTTTTATACATTATATCTTAGCTATTTATTATACTTATATAGAGTCATTTTATTTCTCTATTGTAGTCTTTCGTAATTGCAATATTTCACATATTCAATTATTGTATTAGCTAACTTTTTATATTGTTATTCTATCTCATAATATAACGCTATAATGACAATATAATCTTATTTTAGTAATCAAATTTTTTTTGTTAGAATATGTTTTATTCTCTTTAGTCTTACCCAATATTACATTTGATTTCTATTACCTTAAGAAAAATTAAGACTTTTTTTCAATTGTTTACTTGGTATTACGACAAAATATGATATTATTTTAGTGTCAATACTTTTTATAAAGTACTGAAGATTGGAGAGAAGTTATGAGAAAGCGTAAGTTAAATATGAAGAAAGTTGGAATGATACTATTAATTCCTATTATTTTAATCGCTACACGTGTTGGCTATTTGATGTTAAGTAGTGATGAAGATAGTCCTAAAACAACAAATAATACAGATAAAGTAGATGCTAGTAAAGAGAACAGTGTTTCCTTTTTAGCAGTAGGAGATAACTTAGGACATGAACGTGTATATACATATGCAGATAGTAAGGAAGGAGAAGTAGGAGATGGTAAATATGATTTTAAACCATCGTATACTAAAGTCGCTGATACTATCAAAAATGCAGATTTAGCCTTTATTAATCAAGAAAGTATTATTGGTGGTGATGACTTAGGGATAACAGGCTATCCCGCCTTTAATTCACATGAACAGTGGGCTAGTGATTTAACCGATTTTGGATTTGATATGGTTAATGGAGCAACAAATCATTCCTTAGACAAAGGATTCAAAGCTGTACAAAACACTGCTGAAATATGGCGTCAATATGACGATGTTATTTTTGCAGGGGCCTATGATAGCCAAGAAGATGCAGACACTATTCGTGTTATTGAACGTGATGGTATTAAATTCTCATTATTAAGTTATACATATGGAACAAACGGATATACTGCACCAAATGATTATTGTGTGCCTTTATTTGATGAAAATAAAATTACAGAAGATGTAAAAAAAGCTAAAGAAGTAAGTGATGTAGTTATTGTCTCAGCACATTGGGGTACAGAAAGTGACTACACTGTCACAGAAACGCAAAAATCTTATGCTCAGCTATTCGCTGATTTAGGGGTTGACTTAGTTATTGGAACTCATCCTCACGTTATTCAACCATTAGAATGGGTAACTGGTACAGATGGTAACAAAACGTTAGTCGCATATAGTTTAGGAAACTTCTTAAGTACAATGGAAACTGTTGATACTCAATTAGAAGGAATGTTATCTTTAGATTTCGTTAAATCAGGTGATACTATTTCTATAGAAAATGTTGTATGGACACCATTAATTAATCATTTTGGTGATGGTACTTTCCAAGTTATGCCACTTAAATCTTATACAGATGAGCTAAACAAAGTACATTATGTCTTAGGTGATGAAGAACCAAATGCAATTGAAGCCTTTAAACAAAAAACAAAAGAAGTCATTGGTGATGACTTCAAAATAGATATGTAGAGGTATACTATGAAACTAAATAAAAAGAAAGCTGGATTTGTTGTCATTATAGTTGTCGTTTTGGCTATAGGGTTATACTTTGGTGGACGATCTTTATTTTCTTCAAGTGATGATGTGGATACAACTGAACCCAAAACAAATGACAATAAAACAAACGATACAAACGAATTCTCTAGTTTGTCATATTATCATCAAGATAATCTAGAAAAATATAAAACCTATAAAGAAAATAATCCTAATCTATCTATAGAAGATATCGTTACTCATGTTAACATGGGTATTGATGTTCCCTTCTACAGTACAGATCCGATTATAGTAGACAATCCGGACGCTATTGATGTATTAATTAATAAAGTCTATAAATTACCTGAAGACTGGGCCCCTTCTGACTTAGTTGTTGTCGATAATAATGGTCAACAAATGAGAAAAGAAGCTGCTGAAGCATATGAGGACTTAAAAGAATCATGTAGTGATGATGGCTTTGAATTAACTGCACATAGTGCCTATCGTTCAACAGAATATCAAAGACAAATATACGATAATATGGTGAAAACATATGGTGAAGATTATACAAACAAATATTCTTCAAGACCAGGTCAAAGTGAACATACTACTGGATTATGTGTAGATATTTCTATTGATGGTATTGCCTATGAAAACATTGAAAGTAGCTCTCACTATGATTCATTTAAAGAACGTTTAGAAGAGTATGGTTTCATTGTTCGTTATCCAGAAGATAAAGAAGATTTAACAGGATATCACTATGAATCATGGCACATTCGTTATCTAGGTAAAGATTTAGCTAAAAAAGTAAATGCTTCTGGACTTACATATGATGAATATGTTGCTAGAAATTAAAAACGAGTCTCTTATATTAGAGACTTTTTAAATTAATTTTTAAAAAATGAAACTTTTTAAGCATCTATTTAGTCTTATTGATGTATTAATATTTATTATTAATATATTGTTTGAACAACCATCTATTATGATAAACATACCTTGTTCTAACAATTAGATGTACTACTATATTTTAGAGCTCTCTCTTTAAAATATAAGTAATCAATTGCTTTCCCATAAAAATGGGATGATTCAAAACCAATGTAGTAAAGGAGTGATTCGTTATAGAATCACTCCTTTACTTTGTGGATTATTTCTAAGCTACTTTCCTTCTTTTAAGTACATTTGAAGAGCCTTATCCTTCATTAATATAGCTTTCTTTTTATCATTGCCATTAACAGACACTATCCTATTTATCTCCAATCAAACCATATAAAAATAGCTTAATTATTTCTTTTTGTTTTTCTTTCATATCTTCCTTAGATAACTGTATATTATTGATACTATCAATAAATAATTCAATTGTTGAATCAGAGATTGCTTTATCAATGACTCCTTCTTTTTTTCCTAAAGCAACATATTTCAAATATATTTGTTTCTTCAATACATTAATATCTTTTATTAATAAAGTCATTAGATTTTTATCAGTAATTGCTTCCTTAGAAAAAGAGTTACTTAATGATGTATTTATTTCTTCATTACACAAGTCCAGTGCCTTATTAAGTTTATTCTCAAAAGAATCATTCGATATCAATATTTCTTCTGCATTTTCTATTGTTGTTTTCATCACAACTAGTGCGCACTCAGTTACCAATGCTTCCTTACTACCAAAATAGTTATAGATAGATACTTGTGATACTTTAGCCAACTCCGCAATTTCACAAATGCTTACATTAATAAAGCCTTTTTCACCAAATAATTTCAAAGCTGCATCAATGATTGATTTCTTCTTTCTAGAAGTTCTTTCCTCAAATTTATTCATTTAATCACTCCTAACCGGATATATACAATATAACATATTTTTTAATGTTTTGAAATATGTTGATATATATTTCAAAATGCTGTATAATTGTTTTGAAATATCGATATAAATATTTCAAAATATAAAAGGATAATATATATGAAAAAAACACACAATAAAGGCATCATTTCTTACTTAATAAAACAATGTAAAAGTCCTAATGGAGTAATTGGGGCTAGTATGATTACTATTTGGAATAGAGTTTTTAAAAATATGACAGTATGGGGATTATCACATCTAGATATTCATCCTCATGATCATATTCTAGATATTGGTTGTGGTGGTGGAAGTACGATAAATAGTATAATTAAACAAATAGAAACTGGAAAAGTATATGGTATTGATATTTCTAAACTCTCTGTAAAAAAATCAAAGATGAAAAATGAAGCTT
>JBKEBJ010000471.1:0-2466 GCA_047973105.1 Coprobacillaceae bacterium
TGGGCATGGTAAGAGCACATAGAGATATGTGTATTTTTTAATATATAAGACAATATCAATAAAAAAAGACTATCGAATCAAACCCATGTTATTTAAAACATAGGTTTGTCGACAGTCTGAAGAATAACGGTGTAAACCGTTATTCTTATTATATATTTCAGTAATATTATAATGCGTTAGTGAATTATGTATGCGTTTTCTTAATAAAACTAACATTCCAAACATTATTCACATAATATCGAGAAATAATAGTAAAAATATCACATTATTAATTGACAATATTCTATAATTAGATTAGTATAAAGTTATATATAATGTGAAAAATTATATAAAATAATACGGAGGGAAAAAATTACAAAAATTATTTAGCCTTGCATTAGCATTCCTATTAGTGGCAGGATTCGCATTAAATAATGTAAGCGCTGAAGAACCAGTGGAAGAACCAATTGTAGAGGAGTCGACAACTGAAGAACCTGAGGTAAGTAGTACCTACTACTGATGAAGTAACACCAGAACCAGTAATTACTGGATTTGATCAAGCAAGATTTGAAGCATATTTAGCTGCTTGGGAAAATACTTTTGAAGAATTTGATTCTATTTCTTTAACATATTTCTCAAATGATGAAGCTACAGATGCAGTGTCTAAATTCAATGTAACTATTTCTGATGAAGATGTTGCAGTATTATTACCTGTTTATTCAGAAGTTGATGATACAACTATTGTTGGATTAGAAATCTACTTTATTGCACCAGGTGCTGTGGATATTACTATTGAATATGATGGTGTTACAATTGATACATATTCAGTTACAGTAGAAGAATTACCAATTATTACAGGATTATCATTTGATAAAAATGAAGCAACTTTAGCTGTTGGTGAATCAGTAGATTTATACTATGATTTTCTTCCTTTAGATGGATATTACATGCCAGAAGGTGCTTTAGATGCTTATGGTGACTTATATTTAGAGTATTCATATACTTCAAATGTTAAAGTAGAACCAATCTTATTAACTGAGGATGAAATTAACGATTTAAATAATGAAGGTGGACGTGCTGCAAGAACTGATGAAACTTATTTTGTTGGTGTTAGAGTAACGGCTTTAGCAGCAGGTACAGCTACAATAACTTTACAAGATGAAAATGGAGTTTTAGATCTTGCAGTTGCAACTATTACAATTAATAATAGTTCAATTACACCAACAACTCCTGCAACTCCAACTGCTTCTACTTCTAATGTAGTAGCTACAGGAGATGCAACTAATTTCTCAGTACATACAGCTATGTTAGCAGTAAGTGTATTAGGATTAGGATACGTTATTTATACTAAAAAACGTAATGCATTAGAAAAATAAGATTAACTTATTAATAGAAACTAGGGCTTAGGCTCTAGTTTTTATTGTGGTGATGTTTAAGGTATAATGTTGAAAATGCACTTATTTTTATATTATGAAAAAATATTAATATTGTTATTGAAGTATGATAAAATAAATTCTCAATATAGATGGTTTTATAGTAGGGGGATGTTTTATGTATAAAATATTAATTTGTTGTTCTGCTGGAATGACTTCAAGTATGTTGGTTTCTGCTGTTAAAGAAGAAGCTACTAAACAAGATGTGGAAGTAATGGTATGGACAGCAGCGAAGACTGCAGTATCATTATCTTGGGCAGATGCTGATTGTATTTTGCTTGCACCACAAATAGCTAGTGCATTATCAGAAATAAAGGATTTAACAAATGGAAAAGTTCCTGTAGAAGTTATTGACAGTGAAAAGTTTTCAAACATGGATGGTAAAGCTGTATTAAAGCAAGCTTTATCTATGATGAGTGAATAAGGTGGAAACCTTATTTTTATTATGTAGGAGGATACTATGGGAGAGGTACTATTAAAAGCATTGGGTTTCATTTTAGTAATTATAATTGGGTTTTCTGCGAAGAAGTGGAAAATATTAAAAAAAGAAGATGGTAATGTTTTAGCAACTATTATTATGAATATTACTTTACCATGTGCGCTTTTATCTAGTGTAGGAGATTTACAATTGAATGGGGCAATGTTGATTCTATTAGTTTTAGGGGTAGTGTTTAATATTGTTATGGTTATTGTTGGTTATTATGCTAGTTCAAAATATTCTCCAATTAGAAGAGCAGCATACATGATAAACTGTTCAGGTTATAATATTGGGAACTTTACTTTACCTTTTGCACAAAGTTTCTTTCCAGGGATGGGAGTAGCTTATCTTTGTATGTTTGATGTAGGTAACGCAATAATGTGTTTAGGAGGAACTTTTGCGATTGCTTTGGGAGTATGTAATAATGATGAAAAGATATCTGCAAGTAGTGTCGCTAAAAGATTAGTGTCTTCTATTCCATTTATGGTTTATGTAGTAATTTTCATACTATCTGTATTTCAGATTTCTATTCCTAATTCCGTATTATCAGTAACAAATTATATTGGTAATGCGAAT
>JBKEBJ010000473.1:0-3626 GCA_047973105.1 Coprobacillaceae bacterium
TGGGCATGGTAAGAGCACATAGAGATATGTGTATTTTTTAATATATAAGACAATATCAATAAAAAAAGACTATCGAATCAAACCCATGTTATTTAAAACATAGGTTTGTCGACAGTCTGAACCTACAAAAAGTAGGTTTTTCTTTTATAGTGATTCATAAAGAATGAAATACATGGTAAATATGAGGAATATAATACTAAAAAGGATTTAAATATCGAAGTAGAATTATTGGAATTTTATGAATTAGTGAAAGAAATATTTTATTAAGATAATATGTAATATTATATATGTTACAATTTGTGAATTTTCTTATGAAAAACACAAAAAACACATAGGTATTTTTTGTTAATAATAAAAATATTGAACAAAAGTTAACAAATCTATTGACTTATATAGTAAATAGGCATAAAATACTAAATAACATAACTAAAATACAATGATAGGAACTAGTAGATAAGCTTATAAAGCATAGAGAGATTCTGGTTGGTGGAAAGAATCGTTTATAAATTATTGAACTCATCCTTGAGTGGAGCGTTGAAATAAGTAAGTGGCTACGGCATGCAACCGTTAACCTGCAGGAGTATGAACTATATTTGGATAGCGTACTTACTGAGATTAATATCGTGAGGTATTAATAAACTGAGGTGGAACCACGGGGTTACTATATTCTCTCGTCCTCAAAATAGCATTATTAAGCTGTTTTGAGTCGAGAGTTTTTTTATAAAATATGATAGGGGGAAGACATGATGAAATATCAAAAATACAAAAGGTTTGAAACGATTAAATTGAAAAATCGTACTTGGCCAGATAAAGAAATCAATAAAGCACCAAAGTGGGTGTCTGTTGATTTACGTGATGGTAATCAAGCATTAATTACACCAATGAAAATCGAAGAAAAAGTAGAGATGTTTCAACTTTTAGTAGATATTGGATTTAAAGAAATTGAAGTAGGATTTCCTTCTGCTAGTCAGATAGAATATGATTTTTTAAGATTATTGATTGATGAAAATTTAATACCAGATGATGTTACAGTACAAGTATTAACACAAGCTAGAGAACATTTGATTAAAAGAACATTTGAATCTTTAAAAGGGTTAGATAAAGCGATTGTTCATATTTATAACTCTACATCTGTATTACAAAGAGATGTAGTCTTCAATAAAGAAAAAGAAGATATTAAACAAATAGCTGTTGAAGGTGTTCGTTTAGTCAAAGAATTAGCGAAAGATTTTGATGGTGAAGTACATTTGGAATATTCACCAGAAAGTTTTACGGGAACCGAAGTAGAATATGCATTAGAGGTTTGTGAAGCAGTGATGGACGAGTGGGAAGCATCTAAAGATAAGAAAGTAATTATTAATTTACCTTCAACGGTAGAAATGTCATCACCTAATGTCTATGCAGATCAAATAGAATGGATGTGTACAAACTTTAAGGAACGGGAACGAGTCATTGTTAGCTTGCATACTCATAATGATCGTGGTTGTGGCGTTGCTGCAACAGAATTAGGGATTATGGCTGGTGCAGATCGTGTAGAAGGTACACTATTTGGAAATGGAGAAAGAACAGGTAATGTGGATATTGTAAATGTCGCATTAAATATGTTTACCCAAGGTGTAGAGCCTGAATTAAACTTTGATAAAATTAACGATATCAAACATGTGTATGAAAAAGTAACAAAGATGGAAATTCCAGATCGCCAACCATATGTTGGAAAATTAGTGTTTACGGCTTTCTCAGGTAGTCATCAAGATGCTATTAATAAAGGAATGCATGCATATAAAGAAAGAGAAACAGGTATTTGGGAAGTTCCATATTTACCTATTGATCCAAGCGACTTAGGAAGACAATATGAACCAATTGTTCGTATTAACTCACAATCTGGAAAAGGTGGAGTAGCCTTTGTGATGGAGAGTATGTATGGATATCATTTACCTAAAAAATTACAAGCAGATTTTGCGAAAGTAATTCAAGATATTTCAGAAGAAGAAGGAGAAGTATCTCCAGAGAGAGTATATGATACTTTTATTGAAGAGTATGTAGATATTCAAGAGCCTTTCCACTTCATTAAACATAAAATGTTTGATGTTAGTGAGGAAGACAATGAGTATGAAAGAAAAGCAGAGATTACAGTTGTTGATCGAGGTGAAGAAAAAGTAATTATTGGTTATGGTAATGGTCCAATTGATGCTGTTAAAAATGCGTTTAATCAAAATGGATTTACTTATATGCATCTATTAGATTATAGTGAACATGCTTTAACATCCGGTTCTAGTTCGAAGGCAGCTGCCTATGTCTATTTAAGACCGAAAGGAAGTGCTATCCAGGAATATGGTGTTGGAATCCATCCAAACATTACAACAGCTACTATTAAAGCATTAGTATCAGCAATGAATCGAATTTATAAAAAAATGAATAAATAGAAATTCCAAATATAAAAGGAGGGATACGATGAATCGTTTAGTATTATCGCTCTTGGTTGAAAACAATCCAGGAGTATTAAGCAGAGTAGCTGGTTTATTTAGCCGTCGTGGTTATAGTATTGATAGTTTAAGTGTTGGTACAACAAATGAACCAAACATTTCTAGAATGACTGTTGTTGCTCGTGGAGATGCTTTGATTTTAAAACAGATTGAAAGACAACTAGCTAAGCTAGTAGAAGTAATAGAAATATTTCCTTTACCAGAAGGAGAGTCAGTATTCCGTGAATTAGTATTAGTTAAAGTAGAAACAAATGAACAAGAAAGATTATCTATTGTTTCTATTGCAGATATCTTTAGAGCAAGAATTATTGATGTAGCGCCATCATCATTAGTTATAGAAGTAACCGGAGATCAAAGAAAGATTGATGGATTATTGGCGATGTTAGAAGGTTTCAATGTAGTAGAGATCGTGCGTACAGGATTATCAGGAATCCGTAGAGGTCTTAACGATGTTGATATAAAAAATAAAAAGAAATAGGGGAGCAGAAAAATGGCAAAAATTTATTATGAATCAGATTGTGACTTATCATTATTAGATGGAAAAACAGTAGCAGTTATTGGGTACGGTTCACAAGGGCATGCTCATGCATTAAATATGAAAGAATCAGGAGTACATGCAATTATTGGATTGTACGAAGGTTCAAAATCTTGGGCTAAAGCTGAAAAAGCAGGATTTGAAGTATATACTTCTGCAGATGCAGCTAAAAAGGCCGATATCATTATGATTTTAATTAATGATGAATTACAAGGTGATTTATGGAACAATGAAATTAAACCAAATTTAAAACCTGGAGCTGCAATTGCATTCGCTCATGGATTTAATATTCATTATGGATGTATTGAAGTACCTAAAGAAAATGATGTATTTATGATTGCACCAAAAGGTCCAGGGCATACAGTACGTAGCCAATACCAAGAAGGTAAAGGAGTACCTTGTTTAATTGCTGTACATCAAGATGCAACTGGTAGAGCTCATGATATTGGTTTAGCATATGCTTTAGCAATTGGGGGATCAAGTGCTGGTGTATTAGAAACAACATTTAGAGAAGAAACAGAATCAGATTTATTTGGAGAACAAGCAGTATTATGTGGTGGAGTAACTGCCTTAATGCACGCGGGATTTGAAACATTAATTGAAGCGGG
>JBKEBJ010000007.1:0-1980 GCA_047973105.1 Coprobacillaceae bacterium
TGATATAGGAGAACTTCTGCTTGGTACTATTGTTTTAAAAGTAGTAAAGCCTCTGATGGTCCTATCACTCACAGCAGTAAACCAATCTTCTGCCTTATCATCATCACCATCACCACTCGACTTATGTCTAATAATAAAACTATCACCAACATTTTTTACTATTTCAGAGTTAACAAAGAATCTAACACATTCTATTTTTATTTCTCTATCAGGAGTTGAATTATCATCTATGATATTTGGTTCATCTCCAACGACTGGCATATAATATTTTTTTTCGCTGTTGTAATATCTCACTAGTCATCACCCTTACTCTCTCCTAATACTTCTGTTCCTGCAGGACTAACAGCTAAATCAGCATAATCTCTATAGTTTTCTGGCACACTCACATAATCTACTTCATTAACTCTTAAAGCATCATAAGTCCATTCAGGTGGTACAACCATACTACTTAATACTCGTCTAGCATCATTAAAATGAAAGTAATATAGATCATCAGTATATCTAAGTCGTTCTTCTGATACAGTTTCATATGCATAAAAACCATTAATTATTTGATAATTCCAAGACTTAGGAACATAGATATAAATATAATTACTTTCTATTACTCTATTTCTCATTCTATTTCGATAGGCTAAATTACTTGTTAATATAGTAATATTTGTGCTAGGTGTTTTCTTATTATCATTAACATACACTAAAGGATATTTACTATCTTGAATATCTAACATTTGTGAAATTGATTTTGTTTCGTAATTATCACTATCAAGTAATCCATTTGGTTCAAACCTATTAAACCTAAATCCTTCACCCTTTTCATTAATGATGATTCCATAATCTACATCTGGCTCATTTGTAACCGTAAGTGTTTCGGTTTTATTTAAAACTTGGATTGTTTTAAAAACTGTTATATATTTATCAGCTGCTTTAGATGCTCTATCAGGTCTAATCATTGCACCATTTTTTATTTCAATTCTAAACAGTCTGCATATTCCACCTTTATATCCAAAGCCACTAGCCACTCCATTTAGAAAGTTAGTGTTTCCACTATACCCATAGTTGTAGCCACTTGAACCTGCGTTTTTAAAATAGATCTCTAAATCGAAGCCATTTTGACTATCATGACAATCTTTTACTACGATTCTCTTGCCATCCATACCACGCTTTTGTAAAAGAAACCAATATTTTCTAGCTCCATTATATGCAGTGTTACTCCAAGATTTATTTATATACAGCAATCTATCAACGGTAGTGGCAACTCCTGCTCTAAATCTAAAAATAATGTTGTTATAGTCAGCGTTGTATTTTCCATCTTTAGAACCACCATTTCCAATCCTACAACTGAAATCAATATTATGCTGTCCTTTTGAATTCATATTTTTTAAATATGTTGCTGTAGCAGTCGCATAACCTGTTCCATAAAGCCATCCACCTGAATCAATTTTTACTCCACTACTCAAAGTATAGTTCTGTTTCCAATAATTTGCATAACTAGTTGAACCTGTTACTTTTTCCTGTTGTTCCTGGACTACATCCGCACTCACTCTATAAGTATATGTTTTTCCAAACTCATTAATGTCAGTATAACTATATGTACTAGTATCACTATCTGTCACTATGATAGTGATAAATTCACCACCTGCTTCTTTTCGTTCAATTTTTATATTAGATAGAATTGTTTTAGGTCTTGAATCACTTATTTTTATATTTGCTTGAGGTATGAAACCTCCAACTTGAGTTATCTCTATTGGCATATTTAGTATCCCTCTTTCTTAAAGTTTTTGAAGATATCTCACAAATATTGCTGTCGGATACTCATCAATTATTTCAGGTTCACTGCCATCAAAATAGATGGTTGTTTTCTCTATTTTTATGGCTCCACCATCATTATAGTTAGTAATTGCAATTGCTTTTTTTAATATAATAGAATTATCAAATTGGTTATATTCGATTTTATTATCTATCCAAATATCATTATAATCC
>JBKEBJ010000008.1:0-2069 GCA_047973105.1 Coprobacillaceae bacterium
ACTGGGCAAATGATGGTGATCCAGGATATTATAAAGATAAAGAAACAGGAATGGAATTTGAAACTGCTAAAGTTATAG
Organism: Coprobacillaceae bacterium; assembly: GCA_047973105.1. Classification (GTDB taxonomy): domain Bacteria; phylum Bacillota_I; class Bacilli_A; order Erysipelotrichales; family Coprobacillaceae; genus CAKVJS01. Next base: position 79 of record JBKEBJ010000008.1, read on the forward strand.
AAGTTATTGATGATCAAACAACAATAGATGAAACAACAGAGAATGTAAGACAAGGAAGTATGGAGTTAAGATTAGAAATTTTAACTGGGAGATATGAAGGAGATGTTGTTGAAACAACCAACTACTTTAGTAGCCTTTATAATGTTTATGTAACAGAAGGGGATAAGGTAATTGTACGAGTTGATACAACAGAAACTGGGTCTAGCGCTTCGGTATATAATTATGATCGAACAAATACATTGCTTATATTCGTCTTATTCTTCTTAGTTTCTATGGTTATTATTGGTGGTATACACGGATTTAAATCTGTATTGGGTTTAATCTTTACATTAGTTTGTGTGTTTTTCTTACTAATTCCATTAGTTCTAAAAGGTTTTCCAGCAATTCCAACAACGGTGGTAATACTAGTTATTACGACAATTGTTTGTTTCCTAATGATAGGTGGATTTAAACCAAAAATTATTGCAGCTGCTACAGGAACTATATTTGGTGTTGTATTTGCGGCGATACTTGCAATTGTGGTAGGAAATCTTACAAATATATCAGGCTTTCAAATGGAAGAAGCGGAAAGTTTATTGTTGATTGCATCAACTACATCTTTAGAAATAAAAGGATTATTTATTTGTGGCGTATTAATTGCTTCATTAGGAGCCGTAATGGATATCGCAATGAGTATCTCATCAGCGATTGAAGAACTCCATATCAATAATCCATCTATGACAATAAAAGATTTATTTGTTTCAGGGATGAACATTGGTAGAGATGCTATGGGGACAATGTCTAATACATTGATTCTAGCTTTTGCTGGATCTAGTTTGAATATGATTATTACAATCTATTCATACGGTGTTCCATTTACCCAATTGATTAATACAGATTTTGTAGCGATTGAATTAATACGAGGTATTGCAGGAAGTATGGGAATAATATTCACCGTTCCAGCCGTTTCACTTATCGCATCATGGATAATAATTAAGATAAAAGGAACTGTTTTTGATTGTTCAAAAACAAAAGTTTCAGAAATTAAAAAATAGTAATAACATAATAAACCAGGTGGAATATAATAACCACCTGTTTTATTCATAAGAATATAAAAAGGGATAAGAAGTAATTAAAAACAACGATAAAATAGAAATAATTATAAAAAACATGAGAAAAGGGAACCTTTTCTAGAAAATCGTCTCTTATTTATATGTAGGGCAAGATTTTCAGCTCTATAGTCAATATACGTTGGTATAGGATATGAAAAAGTCAATAACTCATTTTCTTTCCCGAAAATAGACAATTATAACACACAACTACTTTTTCATTTCCGTATTCAACAATATAAAAACAAACCTTTTTAGAAGAGGTTTGTTTTTAGTTATACGATAATAAAATATGCCAGTACTAATATTCCTAAAACAATACGATACCAACCAAATACTTTAAAATCATGTTTTTTAATATAAGACATTAAGAATTTAATTATCCAAATAGAAATGATAAAGGCAACAATCATTCCAATTAATAAAAGAATAATTTCGCTTTGTGTAAAGTTTAAGCCAAACTTAAGTAGTTTAATTGCACTGCCACCAAACATTGCGGGGATAGCGAAAAAGAAGGTGAATTCAGCAGCTACAGTTCTTGAAACACCAAGTAATAGAGCACCAATAATAGTTGCTCCAGAACGAGATGTTCCTGGGAATACAGCTGCTATCATTTGGAAAATACCAATAATTAGTGCAACATTATAGGTGATTTCACTAATAGAATTAATTTTATAACTTTTATTAGCGTTATACTTTTCAATAATAATGAATAATATACCAAATATAATTAACATAATAGCGACAGTTACATAGTTATAGAATAATTCATTAAAGACATCATCCCATAGAATTCCAACGATTCCTGCTGGAACAGAAGCTACTAAGATTTTAAACCACATAGAGAATTTATCAGAATCTATTTTTATTCCATCTTTAAAGGAAAAAGGAAATAGTTGATTC
>JBKEBJ010000015.1:0-5337 GCA_047973105.1 Coprobacillaceae bacterium
TCCCATGTATCCATTAATACTAATAATTCTTCTTCTAATGTATTTAGTTGTTCTGTAATTTCATTATATTTTTGATAATCATTAACAACCTCATCACTTTGTAGTTCTTTATTGAGTTCACTAATTTGTTGTTCTAATCGAGAGATATCATTTTCTATCTTCTTAATTTGATTACGTTGCTTTCTTAAATCTGCTTGTTGTTTTTTCATGTCTTGATAAGAACTATCTTTTTGTTTTGTGATAGTAGGTTGGTATTTATTTTCAATATACGATTCATAATCACCATCATAAACAATAGCCTTTGTAGGCGTTAATTCAATAATCTTAGTCGCTATTTTATTAATAAAATAACGGTCATGACTAATAAAGAAAATAGTTCCTTCAAAATCTAATAAAGCTTCTTCTAATACTTCTTTAGATGAGATATCTAAATGGTTAGTTGGTTCATCTAGTAATAAGAAGTTTGCTTGTTTTAGTAAAATAGTAGTTAATACAACACGTCCTCTTTCTCCACCAGACAATGTTGATATTTCCTTAAATACATCTTCTCCTTTGAAATTAAACATAGCTAATGTATTACGTATTTGCGTATTATTTAGACGAGGATATAAATCACTAATTTCTTTGAACACTGTTTTATCTAAAGATAAAGAACTATGTTCTTGATCATAGTATGCAATATCAATTTTACTTCCAAAAGTAACTTCACCAGTTGCAAGGTTTTCAGGGTGCAGTATAGCTTTGAACAATGTTGTTTTACCAATACCATTATCGCCAACTAATGCAATACGTTCTTGTTTCTTTATATCAATATTAATATTTTTAAACAAAGGCTCATCAAAACATACACTAGCATTTTCAATATTTAAAACATTAAAACCAGAATTTTGTAGTGGTTTGAATTGTATAGAAATAACATCAGGTAAATTTTCAGGTTGGTCAATCTTTACCATTTTATCTAATTGTTTTTCTTTAGACTCTGCCCGTTTAACAGTCTTTTCTTTATTATATGATTTTAATAAATCAATACTATCTTGAATTCGCTTAATCTCTTTTTGTTGATTTACATAGTGCTTTAAATCAATAGAGCGTTGTGTTTGTTTGATTCGAGAGTATTCTTGATATTTACATTGATACATTTTCGATTTCCCATGTTCAATTTCAATAATTTTATTAGAAACCTGATCAATAAAGTAACGATCATGACTGACTGTAATAATTGCGTGGGGATAATTTTTCAAATAGGATTCTAAAAAATGAATAGCCGTACTATCTAAATGATTGGTTGGTTCATCTAATAATAATAAAGTAGGTTCTTGTAATAAAAGTTTCGCAAGTGCTAAACGTGTTTTTTGTCCACCAGAAAGAATACTTACTGGAAAGGAAAATTCATCTTCTTGAAAACCCAATCCCTTTAATACCCCTGTTAATTTACTAGGATAGCTAAAACCACCTAGTTCTTGAAATTTAGCAGTTAGATTATCATAGGTGTTAAGAATATCTGATGAATGGTCAATCGCCATTTCACTTTCTAATTCACGTAATCGCTTTTCTATAGAAATAATATGAGATAAGGCATCCAATCCTGTTTCATATACTGTTTTTTGTAAGTCTAAGTGATGTTGTTGACTAAGATAACCAATGGTAGTATTTTTATTTTTAAAAACTTGGCCACTATCATAACTTTCTTCATCATTTAATATTCGTAAGATAGTTGTTTTACCAGCTCCATTAACACCAATAATCGCAATTTTATCTGTGTCTTCTACTTTGAATGTAATATCTTTTAAAACAGGAATTCCTTGAAAAGACTTTTCAATATTCGAACATTCAATCAACATAGCTATCACCTCCTTAAGTATTCTAGCATAATTACTATAAAAAACAAAATTTAAGGGGGTTGTAAATCAGAATGTCTTTGTGTATAATTGTATACAATCGGAAGGAGAGGTTACTAATGGGAATGAATTTAACATACAAAATATTAAAAGACAAATTAAAGGATGGAGAATTGGTTGCAGGAAGTCAAATTGGAATTCAAATTGACCAAACGTTAACGCAAGACTCAACTGGTACAATGGCTTATCTACAATTAGAGGCGATGAATATCAAACATGTAGCAGTAGAAAAAGCGGTTGCTTATATTGATCATAATATGTTACAAACAGGGTTTGAAAATATGGATGATCATGAATTTATTCGTAGTGTTGCGAAAAAACATGGAATTGTTTTTTCTAAACCAGGTAATGGGGTCTGTCACCAATTACAATTAGAAAACTTTGCTAAGCCAGGAAAAACATTAGTGGGATCGGATTCACATACTCCTACTTGTGGTGCTATGGGGATGATCGCAATTGGAGCTGGAGGATTGGATGTTGCAGTAGCTATGGCTACAGGTAAATATTATTTACAATGCCCAAGTGTCGTGAAAGTAGAATTACAAGGAACAAAAGATGAGTGGGTAAGTGCTAAGGATATTATTTTATATGTTTTACAACAATTAACTGTTAAAGGTGGAGTTAATAAAATTATAGAATATACAGGTGATGGAATTGCATCTTTATCATTAACTGAGCGTGCCACTATTTGTAACATGGGAGCAGAATTAGGAGCAACTACCTCTATCTTTCCAACAGATGAAAAAACAAAAGAGTACTTAAAGCAACAAGGAAGAGAAGAAGATTATTTTGAATTAAAAGCAGATGATAACGCTACTTATGATCAAGAATTAGTAGTAGATTTAAATGCATTAGTGCCAATGACTGCTAAACCTCATAGTCCAGATGCTGTAGTTCCAGTAAAAGAATTAGAAGGAATGAAGATTAATCAAGTAGTTATTGGAAGTTGTACTAACTCTTCATTTGCGGATATGATGAAGGCTGCAAAAATCCTAAAGGGAAGAAAAGTTGCAGATCATGTTTCCTTAGTTATTGCACCAGGATCTAGTAGTATTTTAGCTATGTTATCAGAGAATGGAGCTTTATCAGATATGGTACAAGCAGGTGCTAGAATTTTAGAATGTGGTTGTGGTCCATGTATCGGAATGGGACAAGCACCATTATCAAAAGGAGTATCTTTAAGAACAATAAATCGTAACTTTAAGGGTCGTTCAGGAACAAATGATGCAAGTGTATATCTAGTATCACCAGAAATTGCGGCATTAGGAGCCATCAAAGGATATATGTCACAAGAATTTGAAGATGATATGTATTTAGATGAAATACCTAATACACCTTTTATTAAAAATAGTAACTTCTTTATTGAAGAATACGATGAAAATAATGAAGTATATATGGGACCAAACATTAAACCAGTACCTCGTGGTGATAAAATCACAGATCAAATTACAGGTAAAGTAGTATTAAAAGTAGGAGATAATATTTCTACAGATCATATTGTCCCATCAGATTCTAAATTATTACCATATCGTTCTAATGTGCCACATTTAGCTAAATTTGCATTTAGTAAAGTAGATGATAAATTTTATGATCGAGCAATTAGTAATAACGGTGGATTTATTGTTGGTGGAGATAACTATGGACAAGGATCATCTAGGGAACATGCAGCATTAGTGCCTAATTATTTAAAAATCAAAGCAATATTTGCAGTGTCATTCGCAAGAATTCATCGTTCTAATTTAATCAATAATGGAATTTTACCATTAGTTATTGAGGAAAAAAACTTAGAATTCTTTAATGATTCAGATAGTTATCGCATTGAAAATATTAAAGATATAGTAGAAAAAAATGGAGAAGTAACAGTGGTTAATGAAACTAATAACCAAACAATAAAAGCAGGTTTAACGTTGTCACCTAGAGAAAAAGTAATGATTACTTACGGTGGATTGTTAAATGCCATTAAAGAGCTAGGAGGGGATTTTTAATGAAGGCTGTATTGATACCAGGAGATGGAATAGGAAAAGAAATATCACAAAGTGTTGTTGATATTTCTAACGCTATGAATTTAGATATAGAATGGATAACATATCAAGCAGGTGCAGAGTACGCTGAAAAAACAAAAGAGGTATTCGAACCTGGATTGGTTGACGCTATCAAAGAGTATAAATGGGCTTTAAAAGGTCCTACTGCAACACCAATTGGAACAGGTTTTAGAAGTGTTAATGTTGCTTTACGTCAACAGTTTGCAACATACGCTAATGTACGTCCAATACGTTCATTTAAAGGCATTAATTCTAAATATGAAGATATTGATTTAGTTATTATTCGTGAGAATACAGAAGACTTATATAAAGGAATTGAATATATGGTTACACCAGATGTTGCGAATGGTGTAAAATTAATTACTAGACAAGCAAGTGAAAAAATAGCACGTTATGCCTTTGAATATGCAATTAAGAATAATCGTAAAAAAGTGACTGCTGTTCATAAAGCAAACATTATGAAATATACAGATGGGTTATTTTTAGAAGCATTTAGGGATGTTGCTAAAGAATATCCAACAATTACAGCGGAAGAAGTAATTGTTGATAATATGTGTATGCAATTAGTCATTCGACCAGAAAACTATGATGTATTAGTAGCACCAAATTTATATGGCGATATTGTATCCGATTTATGTGCTGGATTAGTTGGTGGATTAGGGTTTGCACCAAGTGGAAATATTGGTGAAGAATATCGTATATATGAAGCAGTTCATGGTAGTGCTCCAGATATTGCTGGAAAGGGTGTCGCAAATCCAAGCGCATTATTACTAGCTTTTGCATTAATGTTAGAAGCACTAAATAAAAAACAAGAAGCGAATACGCTAAGAACAGCATTAGCTGATGTTGTAGCTGAAGCAAAAAATGTGACCCAAGATATTGGTGGTACTGCATCAACTGCTGATTTTACAAAAGCTATTATTGAAAAATTATAGAAATGGAGATGAATATGAATACAAATACTATATTCGAAAATACTGGACATGGTTCTTTAGGGAACAAAATTTTCCTATATTTACGAGACAAGATTCTTAATGAAGAGTATGCTGCTGGACAAAAACTAAATGAAGTAGCCTTAGCGAAAGAATTAAATATATCCCGTACTCCTATTCGAGAAGCGTTAAAACAATTAGAATTAGAGGGATTAGTAAAAAGTATTCCTAATAAAGGTGTGTATGTACTAGGTTTTTCTCCTCGTGATATAGACGATATGTTAGAAATCAGATTTGCATTAGAAGGAATAGCTATCCAATTAGCGATTGAAAGACTAAACGATATTCAATTAGCTAAGATTAAAGAAGTTTATGATCTGATGGAATTTTATGCACATAAAGGAGATCAAGAAAAGTTTAATGAATTGAATATTGCTTTTCATGAATCTATTTATCGTTGTACAC
>JBKEBJ010000122.1:0-6511 GCA_047973105.1 Coprobacillaceae bacterium
CCTTCAGATTCCATCTCACGATGGACACCCTTGATATTGGCTAGTGGTTGGCAGTTGCGACATCACCCCCACAGTGGACTTTCACCACCTAGATATATGCCATGCCTGGCGTACATAAAAGGAGATATAACAGGAATGTGTTATATCTTCTTTTTTGCTTGAAGTTAATTCATCTGAATTATCTATTTCCTTTTTACACAAATACATTGTTTTATTAAATAATGTAAAAAAATAATATTATCATTAATATTCTATTAGATATGTTATTCTAAAAACCAATGAATTTTAAGTGAAATTATTTTTACAAAAAAGATAACCTAGTACTTTTATTGTGCGTATAAGTACTAGGGTAAGTATTTTACTGATATTTGAGGAGGGAAAGAAAATGGAAAATGATGCGCTTGCCCAAATTGTACAAGAGGTTCTCATTGATAAGAGAAAATTTAATATATTATATTCTCACATCATTAAACGAGTCTATTATTGGTGCTACGTCATTGTAGGCAATAAAGCTGACGCTGAAGATGCCAGTCAAGAAGCTATTACTTTATTTTATTTAGATGAGTTTACAGTAAATGAAATTGCAAAAATATTAGATAGTGATTCTAATAATATAAAAGCTAGACTACATAAAGGTAGAAAGAATATTGAAAAACAAATAACCGAATACCAAGAGAAAAACAATATTAAGTTATATAGTATTCCAATATTAACATTATTAGGATCAAGTATAAAAGATCATCAAGAAGAAATATGTTCTAAAAAAGATTTTAAGTATAAACATAATTTCAATTATACTAATACACTTTCTATATTTCAAAATATAATAACCGTATTATCTTCTAAAGTAGCTATATTAATAGTCATTATTAGTATCACTGTTATTGCTTTATTTGTTTTCAATGAAATAAGCGATTTTACAGACGCAAATTCTTCATCAGATGTATTCTTCACCCCAGAGAAAAATGGGTATGATCGGATACTTCATATTGATTATGATAAAAACCTTACTAGATCTAATATTCCTATTTCTGTAACAGTAGATAATTCTATTAAGAAAGATGATATTCGTGTGTATTATGAAGAAAAAGAAATACTTTTTACTCTACATGATAATATCCTTTTTATTACGGCTAATGTCAATGGTGATTATGAAATACAAGTAAAAGACGAATGTGTCAATGTTCTGATACATAATATTGATAAAAAAGCCCCAGAATTAAAAGGAATATATAATCGTGGTGAGTATATAGACTTAGAAATTGATAATCAATATTCAACACTAGATTATACTAATTCTTATATAGAATATAAAGGAAATCAATACTCTATATCTAACAAAAATAAAGTAACAGGTAATTTCAAAGGCAATGTAGTTATTGTCTTATACGACAACAATGGACAATTTGTACAATACGATATACAACTTAAATAAATACAAGGAGAAAATTATGAATAACAAACTAAAAATAACAATATCATTCTTAATGATATTTGGAATAGCTAGTGCATTAGGGACAAATGCATCAGCTGCAACAGATCCAAACAATGCACCATTAGATTGGGCATTTGATTCCACATCAGTACCTTTACATGATGAAATATTAATTTCATATCCAACAGTAGATACAAATAGTGATGGGTATATATCACAATCAGAGGCTGGGTCTTGGAGTGCAGCTACGATATCTACTATTAATAAATCATTAACAGGAACAATTAATGGAATAGAATACTTTACTAATGTTAAAAACTTTTATCTTAATGGTAACCAATTTACAGGGAACATTCCAACTAATATCGGAAATTTAACAAACGCAGTCAATCTACGTTTACATGAAAATTCTTTATCTGGTTCTATACCTTCGAGTATTGGGAATTTATCAAACTTAAAACAATTATATCTAAATAGTAATCAATTATCAGGAGAAATTCCTTCCACTATTGGTGGTTTGAGTAATGTTACACTTTTATACTTGCACAACAATCAATTAAGTGGGGAAATTCCTACAACAATCAGTGGATTATCAAGTGTAACACATCTTTATTTAAGTGGTAATAAGTTAACTGGTTCTATTCCTACATCTGTTACTGGTCTAACAACTATTATTAATTTATATCTATATAGTAATCAATTAACTGGTTCTATTCCTACAAATATAGGTAACTTAGTCAATTTAGTTGACCTTCGTTTACATACTGATCAGCTAACTGGTTCTATTCCTATGAGCGTGAATAACCTATCATCTTTAAAAAGAATTTATTTGGACAATAATAAGCTTAGTGGTGTAATCGACCCTATTGCGAATCTTACAACATTAGAAATTATTTGTATATCAAACAATCAATTTAGCGGAACTACTCCAACAAGTATTGGAACATTCCCAACCTTAAAACAATATGATATCGCTAACAATCCACTTTTAGAGGGTGATGTAACAAACATTTTCTCGACAACTCCTTCAATTCAATTTATTAATGTATCAGGGACATCTGCATCACAGATAAAACCAAATAATGCATCTTTGTTAGTTTTCTTATATGATGTATTAACACCTAACAATGACAATATTGTAGATGGTACTACCTATGAATCATTAGAAGAATTGAAAGCGCAATTAGAATTAGTAAAAACAACAATTCGACCTAGTACAGATCCTGATTATTATACTGAGAATTCCACTAGTGCTTGGGCTTTAAATTCAATTCTATCATTGGAAAAGGAAATAGCTATAGCGCAAGATATGTTAGATGCAAAAGGTAAAGTTGAAGGTTTATTTGATAGTACAGGAGATATAAAAGATACTGTGACACAAGAAAACATTAATAATGCTCAAGACTTAGTTAATAAATTACCTAATGGACCATTAAAAGATGAGTTACAAGCAATGATTGATGAAGCACAAAAACAATTAGATGCTAAAAATGCTTTACAAGTACCTACTATAAAGCCTAATACTTCATCAACTAGTACACAAAATACAATTAGTACTTCTGATACAACTAATTTATCTATGTATATCGGTTTACTATCTATATCTACTATTATATTAGTACTAAATAAAAAAAGAAAAATTATGTTATAAAAATAACGGTAGCTCTTAAACAGAGCTGCCGTTTTATTATTTTCTATTCAAAACATTAGTGATAACTAAAAAGTCTTCTCTTAATATTCCATAGTGTACAACATCTTGATATACACCATTTATTTTTTCTTCACGTCGTGCTAAACCTTCATAACGCATTCCACATTTTTGCATAACTCTACCAGAACCAATATTTTCTTTATAATGCGTTGATTCTACTCTTTGAAGTTCTAAATCTACAAAACAGTGAGTTAAGATTAAATATAATGCATCTGTTACAAAACCATTTCCCCAATATTTTTTATTCAAAACATAGCCAAAACTTGCTTTATCGTGTTCTTCAATAATACGAATATCTATAGCTCCAATACAATCATTTGTTTCTTTTAACGCTATTGCGTATACTCCTGGGGTTTTAATATAGTAATCCGCTATTGCTTTATCTGCGTCTTCCAGTGTTTTAACACCTTCCCAAACTAAATATTTAAGTGTTTCTTCATCACTTGCATATTCATAAACTGCTTCTCTATCTTGTTCATTAAACTTACGTAACACAATTCGTTCGCCTTTCAAAGTCTCTTTGATTTTATCAGTATACATATATTGTCCTCCCGTATTAGAAATATTTTCTTAAGTATAACAGGTTTTTAATCTTTAGCAAAACGAATTATGGAGAATACATTACATTAATGCATATTTATTGATACTAACATATCCATCTTGTTCCTCATCTTGTTCTTCTGTTGCAGGTTCACTATTGCTATTAACTAATATTACTTTATTACTAAATAAAACAATCCCTACTGTTAACAGTACAGTTATTACCATTGTTGTAATTCCATAAGCATAAGGAGATCTTGTTTCCTTTAAAAATACAGTTGTAAAATGCTTACTCATAACCATATATACTGTTGTTGCACTGAAGACTAGTACGGCTATAGCAATAACAATAATATATGTTGTTGTTAACCCCTTAGTGCTCGTGTTTATTTGTTCATTACCAAACATATTTGGAGCTTCATTACTTGGTATTTCTCCATCAGGGAAATCTCCTTCTGGTAATTCTCCACTTGGAAAGTCCCCATCTGGTAGTTCGCCACTTGGTGGTTCACCAAATCCCATATCACCTTGTTCAAAATCCATATTCATAGACTTAACATTTGTTTTCGCAAAGTATATAGTTAAACAAATAGTGAGTATGGATGTAATTATAGCAATTATTGATAACACTCGTTTTGTCTTTATATTCATATATTAGTTCTCTCCTTAAAGAATTTTAGTAACATGGATCATTACCTTTATAACTAATATACAGAATCTAACTTAAAATAATCTTAAAAAAACAGATAGATTTTATCTATCTGCTTTTAAGTATTCATCAATAGCGTTCGCTGCTGTTTTACCAGCACCCATCGCTAATATTACTGTCGCTGCTCCAGTTACTACATCTCCACCTGCATACACTCCATCTTTACTTGTTTTCATTGTATCCTCATCAACAATAATTCCTCCCCAAGATTGTGTATCTAACCCTGGTGTTGTTTGACGAATTAATGGATTTGGACTTTGTCCAATAGATACAATTACTGTTTCTGCATCAATAATGAAATTACTTCCCTCTTTAACAACAGGTCTTCTTCTTCCTGAGTCATCTGGTTCACCTAATTCCATTTCTACACATTCCATTGACTTAACCCAACCATCTTCACCATGTATTTCTGTTGGATTGGTAAGTAGTTTAAAGATAATTCCCTCTTCTTTAGCGTGATGTACCTCTTCTGCTCTAGCTGGAATTTCTTCATCGCTACGACGATATACGATATACACCTCTTTGGCACCTAATCTTTTAGCTGTACGAGCACAGTCCATTGATACATTTCCTGCACCAATAACACATACTTTATCTCCTACTTTAACTGGTGTAGGTGTATTTGGGAAAGTATAGCCCTTCATTAAGTTAACTCTTGTTAAGAATTCATTTGCGGCATATACTCCGTTTAAGTTTTCTCCAGGAATTCCTTGGAAACGTGGTAATCCTGCGCCACTACCAATAAAGATTCCTTCATATCCTTGTTCTTGTAATTCATCAATTGTAATCGAACGGCCTACAACAACATTTGTTTCAAAATCTACACCTAAATCACTTACTGTTTGTATTTCTTTCGCAACTAATTCTTTAGGTAAACGGAATTCAGGAATTCCGTATGTTAATACTCCACCCGTTTGGTGTAATGCTTCAAATACAGTTACATCATATCCTTTTTTAGCTAATTCACCTGCACATGTAATTCCTGCTGGTCCAGATCCTATAACTGCAACTTTTTTATTATTTTTAGTTATGTTTACTTCTTTTTTATTTCCTTGAGCCATGTGATAATCAGCCACAAATCTTTCTAATCGTCCGATTCCTACAGACTCAGCTCTCATTCCTCTAACACATTTCCCTTCGCATTGATTCTCTTGTGGACAAACACGGCCACAGATTGCTGGTAAAGCATTCTCTGATGTAATAATCTCATATGCTTTATCTAAGTTGCCAGCTGCTACTTCCATAATAAATTCTGGAATTGGCACATTTACTGGACAACCACCTACACATGGTTTATGTTTACAGTTTAAACATCTTGTTGCCTCTTCCATAGCTTGTTCTTTTGTATACCCTAGAGCAACTTCTTCAAAGTTCTTATTTCTTATATTTGGTTCTTGTTCAGGCATTTTTACCTTTTCTGGTGACATATTTGGCATTATCTTTTCACCCCCGTCAAGTTACATACATGTCCTTCTTCTTTAGTGAACATTCTTTGACGATTTGTTAGTTCATCGAAATCAACTAATAATCCATCAAAATCTGGCCCATCAACACATGCGAATTTAATTTTTCCATCCACACTTACTCTACAACAACCGCACATTCCAGTACCATCAATCATAATTGGATTTAATGATACCGATGTTTTTACATTTCTTGGTTTTGTGACATTAACAACTGCTTTCATCATTGGAACTGGCCCAATCGCAATGACTTCATCAATATCACTTTCTTTTTCTAATAAATCTGCTAGTACTGTTGTAACAAATCCTTTTGTTCCAACACTACCATCATCTGTAGTTAAATATACGTTATCGCATACTTCTTTAAATTTATCTACCCATAATAAATATGGTTCACTACGTCCCCCAATAATAACATCAACTTTTACCCCCATATTAGCTAATGCTTTTAACTGTGGATATAATGGAGCACTACCTACACCACCTGCAACACCAACAACATGTTTATTGTTATGTAACTCTGTTGGAGCACCTAATGGCCCTACAAAATCAGTTAAATAATCTCCTTCGTTTAATTTTGAAAGTTCTTGTGTAGAATAACCTACTACTTGGTATATAATTGTAATAGATTCTTTTTCACGATCAAAATCAGC
>JBKEBJ010000123.1:0-2340 GCA_047973105.1 Coprobacillaceae bacterium
AGGGAGTATCTGTATTTCACTATTTAAACAGATAATTATTATGATTTGAAAAGAAGATGTTGTAACATATCATTGCAGAGATATACACAGAATCTGGTTGGTACTCCAGATGCAATGAAAAATGTCAGTAACCTGCCGGCTTGGTTTTCCTTTCTTTGTAGTACAAAGATAAGGAGGAAGTCAAATGGACAAAGTATCTATGACATTACGTGTACTCTTTGTGGAACCTTTTTGGATAGGGGTAATAGAAAGAATCATTGATAATCAATTAGAAGTATGTAAGACAACATTTGGTGTTGAACCAAAAGATCAAGAACTCTTACAATGGATAGCTAATAACTATTCAAAATTACTATTTAGTCCAGCTGTGGATGTTGTTGTTAAAGATAAAAAAATCAATCCTAAACGTAAACAACGTGAAGTACATAAAGAAGTAACTACTTCTATTGGTACAAAATCACAACAAGCTTTGAAGTTACAACAAGTTGAACAAAAACAAAATAGAAAAGATAATATACGTTTAAAAAAACAACAAGAAAAAGAATATCATTTTCAATTGAAACAGCGAAAAAGAAAAGAGAAACACAAAGGGCATTAATCTTTGTGTTTCTTTATATCCATGAATTAGAGATATTTAATATAAAGAAGGTGAATATAATGGAAGAAATGAAAGTAAAGATACGCGAATGGATATTAAAAATAAATGAAGAAGGATTACCAGAAGATATTAAAGCCCTTAATTTTGGGCTATTTGAGCCATATGGCATAGAATTGATAGGTTCTATGAGTTATGATATAGAAAATGATGATTGGGCTTGTGAAGAGGACTATGTACCTAAAGAAAGAACTTGTCCTTCTTTAAGCATCCCTACATCATATACATGGAATGAAGTATTAATAATGATGATAAAAATCTTAAAAGAATTAGTACAGGAGTTAGATATTCCTTTATTCCATGTTACATATATTACAACCGATTTCTCGGATGGGGATTTAGAGATAATAAAAGAAGAGGATAAGTAGATACCTTTGACAAGAACGCAAGTATTCGATATAGTATACATAGATAATAACAGAGAGGATGATGTATCTTCCATTGTATTTGATTCTACATAATCGGTAGGATATGTACAACTTGGATACGAGTAGAAAAAATCAAATGAATAGGTTTACAAACTTTTTTGTGATACCTATAAATTGATTTTATTCTGCTCTTTATACTTTGTCTTAAAGGAAAACTGTGGAATAAAATCTGCAGTTTTTTATATGAAAAGGAGATAAAGTTATGAAATTAGAAAAAAGAATATTTGAAGTACCAGAAATATATACGAAAGGAGAGGTGTTCTTTTGGGAAGAAGATTATATATCTAAGAAATTACTAGTAGCACATTTAGATACAAATTTTGAAGGAGCTAGTCGAAATCATGAATTTATTAATAAATCTGTTCAATGGATTAGCGAGGTAGCACCAGTGAAACAATATCCAAGGTTATTAGACTTAGGTTGTGGGCCAGGATTATATACAGAAAGATTTTACGATTGTGGTTACCAAGTAACAGGTGTTGATACATTAAATCTAATACCAATATTTGAAAAAATTGATGATAAATTAGCGTTTACAAGAATGATGGAACGTAATGTCTACAAATGGACTAGAGAATATAATATTGATAATCCAAGAAAAGATAACTTCAAAGAAGAAATCATTAAAATGAGTGAATCATTTAAACAATTACCTAATTCAATTATTAAATAAATAAGTATCTTGCAATATATGTAAAAATACATTTATAATATAGGTATATATAGGAGGTAATTTATGACATTATTTAAAGGGGTTTATGCGTAGCAAGGACTATCGCATATAATAGTAGTCCTTGTGAATTCTGAATATTATTTTAGGAGGAAGCATAGATGGGCTATATTAAAGCTAAGGAAATATTACCAAGAGAACTAATTGAAGAAATACAAAAATATGTAGATAGTGAAATGATTTATATCCCAAGGAAAGAATCAAAGAGAAAGAACTGGGGAGATAAAACAAATACAAAAGAAGTGCTCACTAAACGTAATTATCATATATATCAAGATTATCAAGCAGGAATGAGTATTTCAAAATTAGTAGATAAATATTTCTTAGTTGATAAAAGTATTCAACGAATACTTAGAAAATACCAAAAATAATAAGAAAGGATTCTAGATGTATTCTAGAACCCTTTCTTTTATGTACGCCAGGCATGGCATATATCTAGGTGGTGAAAGTCCACTGTGGGGGTGATGTCGCAACTGCCAACCACTAGCCAATATCAAGGGTGTCCATCGTGAGATGGAATCTGAAGG
>JBKEBJ010000174.1:0-4877 GCA_047973105.1 Coprobacillaceae bacterium
AACAGAGCCTAAAGCTATTGAATATAGAGAAACCTTGATATTAGAAAAAAGAACCTAGAGGCTCAATATAATTGAATAGAGGTGTAAGAATGGCATATAAAAAGAATGATAAAGGATTATATGATGTTGATGTTTCTTACACTAAATTAAATGGTAAGTATGGTAGAAAAAGAAAGAATAATATCACAACATTAAAAGAAGCAAAGTTGATTGAAGCTGAGTTTATTGCTGTATATAGAAATGGTGAAGTTAGAGATGTAAAGTTAAAGGCAGCTATTGATCAGTTTATAGATTATAAAAGAGTACGAGTTAAAGAAACCCATATCATTAAAACACTAACATTGATGAACTTAGTTAAAGACCTGTGGAATTTCAATATTGAAAGTATTAAACCGCAGCACATAACTAAATTACAAAGTGATTTAAAATCTAAACATTTGAGCGTAACTTATATTAATGAATGCGTTAATAGATTATATAGTGTCTTTGAATTTAGTCGTACTTTCAACAATACTTCAAATAATCCATGTGAAAAAGTAGAAAGATTAAAAAGAACTACACCTAAAGAGCCTATAACATTTTGGACTTTAGAAGAGTTTACTCAATTTGATAATGCAATTAAAAAGTTATGTGATGATGCTAAAAATTATGACGAACATTTTTCACATTTTGAATATAGAGTATTCTTTAACTTCTTGTACTGTATTGGTACAAGATGCGGTGAAACACAAGCACTAAATTGGAATGATTTAGACTTAGATAATAACCATACGGTTAGAATTGATAAGACACTAACTTTTAGGACATCTAAAGGACTTTATAATATTACTACACCTAAGACACTAGCTAGTAATAGAACAGTTACAATACCCTTGAAATTGATTGAAATGCTTAGTCAATTAAAAGAGTATAAAATAGAACATGGTAGGTTTAGCGAAAAACATTTTGTTTTTGGCTATCCCGATACTCCATTTCACAACAGTACTTTAACTAGAAGAAAAAATATGTATTGTGAATTAGCTGGAGTTAAGCAAATAAAAATACATGACTTTAGACATAGCCATGCATCGTTGCTTATTAATAATGATGTTAATATATTAGTTATATGTAGTCGTTTAGGTCATGCAGATGTAAAGATGACTTTAAATACTTATAGTCATATGTTTAAAAGCACTGAAGATGAAGCATTGCACTTCCTTAACAACTTATAGAGAAAAGAAAAAGCCTATCATCTCACCTTAAGAATGAAATAACAGGTCTTATATTTCTTGGCTTTGAAATCTAGAATAATATATCTTTCGGTATACTCCAAGCCAATGTTTATGTAGCTTCATGATTGAAGCGAATTCTCAGTTACATTGTAACCTTACTGGCATTGCCAACGCGTCTTTCAAACTGCAGTGTTTTTACTACATAAACAAAATGTTCTAATCAGAACTATTTATGTATTAATTATATCATACTTTTTAACTGATTAGTACTTCAATTTCTTTAAATTGTATTGAAAAGTACTAAATACTAAAATAGTACTAATTTAGTTTTAAATGGGAATAAAACAAGACAAACTATTACAATCAAAGATAAGTAAACAAGCATATAAAATATGATAACAATTGAATATGTGGTAATTGCTAAAGTACTGCCAATTATTGCTCCAAAGGAAGTGTAATTGGCATAAAAGGTCGCTTGATGACCTCACTTTATAAAAACCCTGATGGTAATACTTGTAAAAGTGTTGAAGTAGTTGTTGAAAAAGTTAGTTTTCTTGGTTATCCCAGCAAAGAAAAACCGCATGACGATGAACATGAATAAAGAGCACTTAGTGCTCTTTTTCATAACTTCTTTTTGGATTTTTTGGAAACCAACCTTTCTTTACACGTTCTTCCTGTTCAAATATTTCATGGATACTCCACAGACATGTAAATCCAGTAATTGATAAAATTGCTGATATAAACAGATCATTATTTAAATAAGCAAAGATTAATAAGCTAACCCCAACTATTAAAAATAATGGCCATATTTTTTTTGAAAAATAATACTCTCCTTTAGTTACAATTGGGTGAAAAACACCGATTATAATAAAAGAGATTAAACCAATTAAAAGACCTTGCATAATATTTCCTCCTTTTCTGAATTCTATCATTTTAATGATATATATTCAATTAATATGGAATTATTATTTAATAATAAATTTTATTTAAAAAAAGCCTTTTAGTATTAAATTAGGTTTGCTATACTGGAAATACGACGTCGTACAAAATACATTTAGGAGTTGTTACTATGACAAATTTAACATTAAAGCCCATTGGAAAAATTAAAAATAAAAATGGAGAGTTTTGCATCGTTTTAGAAAAAGAATATATTTCAGGTTTAACTAATATTGATGACTTTAAATACTTAAATATCTTATGGTGGTTTGATAAATCAAATGATGAAAAATCACGTAGTAATCTTATTGAAGAAAGTCCTTACGTTAATTCTCCGGAAGAATTAGGTGTTTTTGCAACTCGTTCCCCAGAACGTCCTAATCCTATTGCCTTAACGTGTTCTTATGTTACTTATATTGATAGAGAGAATGGTATTATCGGTTTAGCATTCATTGATGCTTTTGATAATTCCCCTGTCTTGGACATTAAACCATATTCTCCTGCTTTTGATAGAATAGAAAAACCTATCTTACCTTCATGGTGTCAGGAATGGCCAAATAGCCTTGAAGAATCAGCTGATTTTGATTGGAGTAAAGTTTTTAATTTTTAGAATTACCAAAAAGGAGGCATAAATTTTTATGCTTCTTTTTTACTTTTATGATATAATTTTGATTGTTAGGATGTGATAATAATGAAAGAAAATAAGTATGATAGTGAAATTTTTTTTGAAAAATATAGTAATATGTCTCGCTCAAAATTAGGTGTAGAAGGTGCCGGCGAATGGTCGGAACTAAAGAAAATATTACCTAATTTTAAAAATAAAAGAGTTCTTGATTTAGGTTGTGGTTATGGCTGGCATTGTATTTATGCTGCAAACAATGGTGCTGATTTTGTTTTAGGAATTGATTTATCAGAAAAGATGTTAAAGATTGCTAAAGAAAAAAACAATCATCCCAATATAACCTATCAAAAAACAGCAATTGAAGATTTAGTTTGTCCTAAAGATTCATTTGATATAATAATTAGCTCTCTCGCTTTACATTACATACAAGATTATGATTATGTCATTAAAAAGGTTAGACAGTGGCTAACAAAAGGTGGTTACTTTGTCTTTTCAGTTGAACATCCAACCTTTACGGCTTATGGTAGTCAAGATTGGTATTATGATGACAATGGAAACATATTGCACTTTCCAGTCGATAATTATTATTATGAAGGAAAGAGAAATGCTATTTTTCTTGGCGAACAAGTTACTAAATATCATAGAACGCTTACAACATATCTTGCTACTTTATTAAATAATGATTTTGAATTAATTCATGTTATTGAACCTCAACCTCCAATAGAAACACTTGATAATCCTGACATGAAAAATGAAATGCGCAGACCAATGATGCTTTTAGTATCAGCAAGAAAAAAGTAATAAGATATACAAAAACCAGTACAGTGTACTGGTTTTCTTTAAAAATCTACTGAATCAGGATCGTTTGATTCTGGTTCATAAGTTGTTTTTACTTTATCAATCTTTTTTATTTCTGAATCATTTAATTCAAAGTCGAATATTTCTGTATTTTCTTTAATTCTTGAAGGAGTTACTGATTTTGGTAAAGAAACAAAATCTTTTTGTAAACATCACCTTAAAACTATTTGTGACACTGTTTTTTTATGATTACTTGCTATATCAATTAACTCTTGAATTTTAAAAACTTCACCTCTAGCAAAAGGACTATATGCCTCTAAAACAATATTATTATCTTGACAGTATTTAACCAAATCATCTTTTGTATCTCCTGGACATAATCTTATTTGGTTAACCATAGGTTTAATTTCAGCTGTTTTAAGTAATTCTTCTAAATGATGAATCATAAAATTACTAACACCAATTGCTTTTATTTTACCTGCTTTATATAAGTCTTCCATCGCTTTCCAAGCATCAGCATTTACTTTTTGCCAGTTATCTCGAAACATAATAGGATTAGGCCAATGAATTAAATATAAATCAAGATATTCTAAATCAAGTTTTTTTAAGGTTGTTTCAAAAGCTTGAATTGTTTCATCATAACTGCCACGATCAGTATTCCATAGCTTGCTAGTAATAAATAATTCTTCACGATTTTTACCACTATCTTTTATTGCTCTTCCGACACTTTCTTCATTTCCATAAATTCTTGCGGTATCTATGTGAGTATAACCTTGTTTAAAAGCTTCTAATACTGAGTTATAACATTCGTCTCCTTCTGCTGCTTCCCATGTTCCTAAAGCAACATAAGGTAAAATAATACCATTACTTAATTTAATTCCATCACTTATTTTATTCATTATATCAACTCCTTTACTTAAGTATACAAAAATACCCAATAGATGTGAATACTTTTTCTGTTCTAATTGGGTATTTTTTATTTTTATTTTTTCATTGATTCAATAATTGAAGTTGCTAGATTATCTAAAATTTCACCATCTTCTTTTTCCATTGAAGTTGCAATTGAAACATCTTCATCAATAATTGTAACATTCTTTAAATTATCCAATTGTTCACGAATTAAGCTACCTGAAGTTGGTGCCCATGAACCATTCTCAATAACTGCAAAAGTTCTATTCTGAACATTAAGAGCTTTCATATCTATTAAGAAATTATGCATTGGCGGATAAATATTTAAATTATAAGTTACACAGGCAAGGACAATATGACTGTATTTAAATGTTTCCGAAATTAAATATGAAACATGTTTA
>JBKEBJ010000177.1:0-4302 GCA_047973105.1 Coprobacillaceae bacterium
TATCATATTTCTACTATCATTATAAACAAAAACTAAGAGTTTCTATTATTAGAATATCTCTTAGTTTTATAATACGAAAATAACCGCCCTTCTAGCCAAGGTTTCGGTTATTTCTATAAAAACACTTAAAAAGGCAACTGCTTATCAGTAATACCTATCTACTAATAGTATACTAAATTATTTGTAATAGTGCAATCATTCTGGGGTTTTATAGAGTATTACACAATAATTGTCTTTTTTTGTTTGTTCTATTCAAATTTCTAATATCATATTTATTATTAGGTGATGAAAATGAAGAAATTATGGATACTGAGCTTACTAGTATCAATGTTTATGATGCAAGAAGTGTCAGCAGATGAAGAAACAATGAGTTTTAGTGGGAAAAGTTATGTTGTAATGGAGGCAAGTAGTGGACAGGTTTTAGAAGGGAAAAATGAACATTATGTACAAAGTGTAGCTTCTATTTCTAAAATTATGACATGTATTGTTGCGATTGAAAACGCTAACCTAGACACTATTGTAGAAGTGGATGAAACAATAAACAAAGCATGGGGTAGTGGTATTTATGTACATATAGGAGATAAAATAAGTTTACGTGATCTTTTGTATGGATTGATGCTACGAAGTGGAAATGATGCAGCAGTAATGATTGCGGCTAGTGTTTGTGGAGATGTGGAAACGTTCGTTGGGAAAATGAATGAGAAGGCATCCGAATTAGAATTAGAAAATACAATATTTGCGAATCCTACAGGATTAGATGAAGAGGACGCTGGAAATCAATCTAGTGCATATGATATGGCTAAGATTATGGCGTATTGTCATCAAAATCCAATTTTCAATGAAATTATGGGAACAACAACTTATAAACGTGAAGATGGTAATGGAAGTTGGAAAAATAAAAATCGTTTATTAAGTGAGTATGATTATTGTATTGGTGGTAAAACAGGATTTACAAAGAAGGCTAGACGTACCTTAATTACAATGGCTAGTAAAGATGGAATTGATTTAATTGTTGTAACTTTCCAGTGTGGAAATGACTTTGATTTTCATGAAAGCAGATATAAACAATATTATGAATTGTATGAAGATACGATGATTTTTAATAAGGGTTTTATTGAATATGAGGATCAAAAATATGTCTTAGATCTAGATATTTATTTACCAACTTTAGAAGATGATGAAGTCACATATCGAATAGAAAATGATACATTGATTATTAGTGTCAATAACCATACTCGCAGTGTACAGGAGGTAGAAGGATTTAGCTTTTTTAATTGTATAAAATTAATTTGTAAGGACCTGTTCTATGGCTAGAGTTTTTAAATATGGATTGTTATTTTTCATCATATGTGCATTTCTGACTAATAATCATCAAGAAATGTTTATTGGTATATTAGAAACACCAGCTAATGTGTTTGAATTAGTTAAAGTAATTGTATTAAGCGGATGTCTCTGGAGTGGTTTTTTAAATATTATTAAAGCATCAGGAATGATCAAACATATTGCATTTATCTGCCGCCCCATCCTTCGTTTCATATATGGTGATGTAGTTGAAAATGACGATATATATGTATATTTATCTTCTAACTTTATTGCGAACCTATTAGGCGTAGGTTCATTGGCTTCAATTAGTGGTTTAAAAGCAATGAAAGTATTGCAGAGTAGACAAAAAAATCCTAAGGTTCCATGTAAAGAAATGATGATATTAGTAATTATAAATACTGCTGGATTATCTTTGATTCCAACAACTATGATGACAATTAGACAAACATATCATAGCCAAGATGTTTTAGGATTCTTTAGATACAGTATTATTATAGGGGTTATAATAACATTTATTGGAATTATGATAAGTAAGGGGATAGAACGTTATGACTAGTATAATTCTTGTAATTATTGGGGTTGCAATAGCAGAAGCAATATACAAAAAAGTAGATATTTTTGATGAATTTATTAATGGTGTTAAAGAGGGGATGCAATTAGTATTAACTTTGTTTCCAAGAATGATGGCTTTTATGTTATGGGTAACCTGTCTACAAACATGTGGTATTACAAATATTTTAGAACAAGTGTTAACACCAGTATTTACTTTTTTACAGATTCCCATTGATATTGTTATGATGATGTTAATACGACCCTTTTCTTCGAACGGGTCAATGAGTATCATGTCAACAGTTTTTACAAATTATGGTGTTGATCATCCATATAGTCTATTAGCTTCTATCATTCAAACAGGAAGTGATACAACTTTTTATGTTGTAACACTATACTTTGGAAGTATTAAATTAACCAAATATCGTTATGCTTTAAAATTGGGATTATGGTTAGATTTTATAGCCTGTCTACTGGCATTGATTTGTTACCATGCATTTATTATTTAGAACACTAAAATTTTATTTAGTGTTCTTTTTATATAAAAATCATAATAATGTTTTAATATAATATTAAAACATATTCGACACAATATCTATTTCAAAATTTCTTATTTATCCTGATTTTTATTAAATATAGAGTTCAAAATATAACAAATTTGGGTAATTAGTTGTTAAAATATAATAATTTATAAATTAGTTTATGTTTTCTACGCTATAACCAGGTTGTCTACGACAACCCCATGCACATTTGTTTATAAATTTTGTATAATAATATGTATTAATGTAGTAGAGGAGAATTTATAATGGAAAAAGATGTTTTACCGATAGGGACTATAGTATATGTAAAAGAGGGATTAAAGAAAGTAATGATTATAGGAAGGTGCTTAACAAAAGAAAAAGACAATGTGCAATATTACTTTGATTATACAGCGTGTTTATATCCAGAAGGGTTAACGGGGGAAGAAGTGTTGTTTATAAATAAAGAAGATATTTCTAATATTGTTTTTAAAGGCTATGAAGATGATGATAATGCTGAACTAGTAAAAAGAATTCTTACTTGGCAAGAGAATGGAAATGTAAAGAAAGGTTCATTTGAAATTTTTAATGAGGGGTAATTATTATGAATTATGATGAAAGAATGAATGCTCTTAAAGATTTGTTAGATGATGCTAGAGACTTGAAAAATGAGATAAGCAATGCAGCTACATCAATTGGAAATGCAGAAAATGCTGACCATTGGAATAATGCGCTTGCATTTACTTCAGCTGAAGATATGTTTGAACGAATTGCAGCTATAGCTAAAAATATAAAAGAGAATCATGCCAATTTTTTAGATGATATACGTAATCAAATAGCAGTAATTAGAATAAAAAAATGGAATGAAATTAATCAATATAGCTATTTGATTGATACACGTTCAGTTAGTAAAGAAGATAGGCTTATAGAAATCAATAATTTAAGTGTTGATGAATCAGTAAAGAAATATTTAAAAGAATGTATAAATGGAACTAATACGAGGTGGTAAAAGTGAGTGAAACGATAATACATATTGAGCAAGAGATGTTTGTTAAGGAAAAAGAAATTGTAGATGAGAAAATTGCTGATTTTGAAGCGAAAAAAAAGGTTTTACAAGAAGCGATTTCTAACGCTTCAGATAGTTTTAGTGGAAAGGCAGCTGAAGCAATAATTACGAATATTACAGAAATGATTATCCGTATGCAAGTGGACGTTGAAACAACATCATTAATGATGGATTATATTAATGAATATTGTGAAGCAATACAAGAAGCTGACAATCAATTGTCAACATACTTTGATGGGATGGTGTTTGAATAATGGATACTATACATATAGATAAGAAAACTTTGGAGCCAATTGGAGAGGCATTATTAGATTTAATAACTATTCATGAAGAATTGCAAAATGCAATTTATTTTGTCAAATATAAAATCATGTATGAATTTGAAGGAAATGCAAGTGAAAGTATAGAACTTGCACTAGATGAAACTATGAAACGAGTAAATGCAACAATTGCAGATACTATTCAAAAAAACTATGATGACTTTGAAACGTTACAAGGAGCTTTTGAGGAGTTAGATGCAACAGCAAGTAATTATATATTGAATAATAATTATCGTACTTCTGATTTTTCTGCAACTGTGGAAAGACAATATGCAGGAAATACTGGAAATAATTATACGGATGTAATTACTAATACGACAGGAACACAATATACAAGGAAGTAGTGAAAATATGGAACAAGATAAATTAGATGTTGAATTACAAGATGTATTAGAAGAAATGGTGGGAATACATACGAAGATTAGTGAGTTAGAAGAAGGAGTAAGTGATTTTTATAATGTGTTAAGCAGCTGTTACTCGAAATTGGATAGTAGAGATTTAGAGGCATTAGACTATGATAATTTTA
>JBKEBJ010000017.1:0-13357 GCA_047973105.1 Coprobacillaceae bacterium
CAGATTCCATCTCACGATGGACACCCTTGATATTGGCTAGTGGTTGGCAGTTGCGACATCACCCCCACAGTGGACTTTCACCACCTAGATATATGCCATGCCTGGCGTACATAAAAAAGAGGTTGTAACAGATTTCGCTGTTACAGCCCTTTTTCGATGTTTAACCACCAACGGAATCAATGCTCATTATACCTTTACTACATCTAAACTAAAATTCTGTAATGGTCAATCCTACGTATCAAACATTCCCTTAACATAATGACACTAACTATCTACTATATATATAAAGATTGATACAATTATAATTGTCATAATGAAATAGAAATCCTGTAAAAGTATTTGTATTATTATTTAATGGTCATAGGAGTGATAAAATACCTCTTAAAATTGTATCACTATGCTTGGTTTCTTATACATTATTCTAAATTTCTTCCATTTGATTTAATAACTTTTTGATACCAATAAAAGGAATCTTTCTTATAGCGTTTCAAAGTTCCTGATCCATCATCTTCTTTATCTACATAAATAAAGCCATAACGTTTCTTCATTTCTCCAGTAGAAGCGCTCACTAAATCAATACATCCCCAAGGAGTATAAGCAATTAAGTCTACACCATCCTTAATAGACTCCTCCATTTGTTCAATATGACTTCTGATATAATTAATGCGATAACTATCATGAATACTATTATCTTCTTCTAGTTTATCTACTGCACCTAATCCATTTTCTACTACCATTAATGGAATTTGATAACGACCATATAAAGAGTTTAATAGCCAACGTAACCCTTTAGGATCAATTTGCCATCCCCACTCACTTGCATCTAAATATGGATTCTTTACACCTGTAAAAACATTTCCTTGAGTTTTTAATGTTTCCGTATCTGTTGTTACACAAGAACTCATATAATAACTGAATGAATAGAAATCTACACACCCCTCTTTTAATACTTGGGTATCACCTTGTTCTTGTTTTATAACAATTTGTTGTTCTTCAAAATAACGTTTTGTGAAGTACGGATAAGCACCTCGCACCATTACATCTCCACAAAAGAAATTCCCTCTATCTTGTCCCATTTGTGCTAACAACACATCATCAGGATTGCAAGTATATGGATAGCTAGCTCCAGCTGCTATCATACAGCCAATTTGGTTCTTCGAATCAATACTATGCCCTAATTTCACAGCTTTAGCACTTGCTAGAAATTGATTATGTAAAGCAGTGAATCGTCTAGATAATACATCCGATTTTTCATTATCTTTAAATAATTCTAAAGACCCATCTTCATCTGGAAGAATACCTCCCGCCATATAATCTCCAAAAGATAATGTTAAACAGTTAATTTCATTGAATGTTAACCAATATTTAACTAACCCTTTATAAGTGGTGAATACCGTTTTACAATAATGTAAGAAGAAGTCAATTGTTTTACGATTTGTCCAACCTCCATATTCTTCACATAGATGATAGGGCATTTCATAATGTGATAAAGTTACTAATGGCTCAATATTATATTTTCGTAGTTCTTCGAAAATTCCTTTATAATATGCTATTCCTTTAGGATTGGGTGTTTGTTCATCTCCTTTAGGAAATAAACGAGTCCAATTAATAGACATACGATACATAGTAAATCCCATTTCTGCAAACAATTTAATATCTTCTTTATAATGTTCATACATTGCAATACCATCATGTGATGGATATCGCTTATTAGAATCTATTTTTTTTGTATAATAACGAGGGTTATTAACATCCCCTGCCATTAAATGATCTGAGGTACTTTCTCCTTTGCCATCAACGTTCCAAGCACCTTCACATTGATTAGCTGCAGTAGCACCACCCCAGAAAAAACCTTTTGGAAAACTCATCTTTCTTACCTCCTTTTGAATACTAAATTTGTTGTTCAGTTTGTTTTTTCTGCTCATTTTTTAATAATTGGGCATCATATACTTTAAAAAATGGATAGTATAATAACATTGTTACAGGTATCATTACCCAAGCAAATAACATATTTTTAATATCCATCGAACCCAGGAACCCACTTATTCCTATTGGCATTAATGCCATTATTAAGATATATCCAGGTGTCATAAGACCAAATGAATATGCCAAGTACATCAATAAAGCAATAACTGGTCCTGTTAAAATAAAGGGAATTGCCATAATTGGGTTAAACGCTATTGGTACTCCAAAGATGACTGGTTCATTTACTCCAAATATTCTTGGAATCCAAGAAACATTCCCAATCGCTTTTAATTGTTCAGATTTGGCTTTAAACTTACATAATAAGGATAATCCAAAACTATTTCCTGTTCCACCTGCTATAGCTAAAGCTCCAAATAGCATACATGGATGGAAAACTGGTGATTGTCCTTGTGCAACTAATGTTGCATTAGTAACAGTTGCTTCTACCAAAATAGGGATTAATAGTGGGTAAACGATCATTGATCCGTGAACCCCTACAGTCCACAGTATTAAAGCAAATACAACTACGACTATCATTCCTGGCACAGTTCCCAAAAATGAACTAACAGGTGTCATCAATATATTATTAATTGCGCTTGGAATAGTTAAAGTAGAATCAAGATATGATATTCCAACATGTATTCCATAAATAACAACTGTGTTTAATAACAATGGAATCATTGAAGTAAATGAGTCTTGTAAGAATTGTGGCACTACATCAGGCATTCGTATTATCCAATTACGCTTTATACAAAAATGACTAATTTCAACTGAAACTAGTGAAATAATGATTGCTGTAAATAAACCTGCAGAT
Organism: Coprobacillaceae bacterium; assembly: GCA_047973105.1. Classification (GTDB taxonomy): domain Bacteria; phylum Bacillota_I; class Bacilli_A; order Erysipelotrichales; family Coprobacillaceae; genus CAKVJS01. Next base: position 2,780 of record JBKEBJ010000017.1, read on the forward strand.
CCTAACCATGTAAAATCTAAACCTCTAAATGTTGTTACACCATCTGGCATCATAATTGTTTGTACTGGTGCAACTACCATAACAAACATTAGCATAGATACTATACCCGTACTCATTTGTTTCATTTTATAATGTTTAGCGAGATTATATGCGATTGCAAAGGCTGCTACAACGCCTAATAATCCCATTGTCATATCATAGGGAATCGCTAGTAAATTAACTACATTATCAGTCCAATTAAAGCTAGTTCCAATAGCATCTGCAATAGCACCACCTTCACCAAACATTTGAACAACAGAACTGATAATTTGCATAAAGGCTGCAATAATACTTATCCCTACTGTAGCTTGTAAGCCAGCAGATATAGATGCAAAATGTTTTTGACTTGATAAGAAATTTCCAACTGGTAAGATCCATTGTTGCAACTTCTCCATAAACTTCTTTTTCTCTTTCATTTCATTATCCTCCTATTGTAATATTTCATAAACCTGTTTCATAATATTTTCTACATTACCGACTGCATAATCAAAGGATTCAATTTTAGCAACAGGAATAGAAATCACTTCTTTAATTTCCTTTTCCTTGTATGAAATTTGTGGTCCTAATAACGCACAATCATATTTTTGCCAATATTCCTCATATTCACCTAGTCCATATGCTTTCACATCTAACTCCACATTATTCTCGATAGCCCATTTTTCCATTTTTTTCATTAAAATACTAGTTGACATTCCGCCTGCACAGAGTAACATAATTTTCATCTTTATCTCTCCTCTTTATCTTCTTTTACATCATATAAAACTAACAATTCTTTGACTAATTCTAAAGCTAACATACTAGTCATTAAATGATCTTGTGCATGTATTAATAATACATTTACAGGAATTATATCCCCCTTTGCCTCTATTACTAATAATTCTGTTTGTGCTTTATGGGCATGATTCAAACTTTCTTCTGCTTTACCTATATTTTCATTAGCTTGTTTCATATCTTTTTCACGTGCAAAAGTTAGTGCTTGAAAAGCATAAGTTCTTGCCTCACCTGAATAAGCAATCAATGTCATTGCACTCTCTGAATAATCTTTTTCTTGTTCCATAATATCACCTCTCATATTTTCTTAACAATGCATACTATATTAGCTATTTCATCATCATTAATAATGATATGAAATGCTTTTTCAATGGGTTTCATACATTTGATTAATCCATTTATCATTCTTTCATATTTCTTAAATACTTTTTGTTTTTGAATATTTACTGGTGTTTTACCATTACCGATCAATCGATTAATTGCACAAGAAATGTGAACAAACAACCCTAATTTTTGATCTTGATTCAATTCATCTACATTAATATTTTCTATTTCTTCAATTAAAGTAGGTAATAGTTTTTTTAATTTAGTAATATCAACATATTCTAAAGAATCATCTAAATATGTATATACTGCTTCCATATCTACATTCTCTAATTTGGTAGTATTAAAATCTAGCAAGTAATCTAACTTCTTAGTATCATAATCAAATACTTCTTTAATAGAAATAAAGGGAATTCCAAACAAGTTTGGATCATATGTTCCAACAAAGCTTTTGATTTGATGATGCTCAGCAATTTCTTTTATTTTTTCTACTAATGTTTTTTTATGACTAATTGCTAAAGGAATAAAATTTCTTTTTTTTCGGACATGCATCTCTAAATATTTCTTTATTTCTATTGCTCCTCCTTCACCAGTATGACAGAGGGTTATATAAACACTACTTTTATATTCTGGATATTGTAGGTTTTCGCGAGTACTCTGAATCAACTGATGATACGTATTCTCTATATCATCATCTAAACTACAACGTCTTGATGCCTCAATCCCTACTAAGGTTAGTGGTATATATAAAGGTCTAATTTCTATTTTTGTTTCTTCTGCAATACTTACTAACATATTTTGGAAAGACCCCATATCATATATTACAATCACACCCTTACCTTGTTCTATTCTTTGAATTTCTTTCTTCAATTCCAAATATATAGTTGTTGGTTCACTATCTAATGACATATCAAATGCATATGTATTATTGGCCTTTACTAAATCATTAATTACTTGTGTAATACTACTGGCACTTTGATTCCCATGCATAGCAATTAATACTACTGGTTTACGACTTGACATATCTGTTGTTTTCTGGATGATAAACATTGTCAAAATAACTGCTTCATCAATAGGGAGTTGAACTGTATATGTCTTTTCAATCTGACTGATAAACTGCAAAGAATACATATATTCATTATGGTACTCTTGAATCACTTCCATAATTTGTTGATTACCTAATTTTTGAGTTCTTTTCTTAGATGTAACTAATGACCCAATATGTAAACTCAATCCATAGTATAAAGATACAGGATATACAATATTGAATTTTTGTTGTGCTATATCTAGAAATTTCTGTACCATTTGAATGATTTTCTCATCTACAATCTTTGATAATTGTCCGATATCTAATACTTGTTTTTTCAAATATTCCTGATAATTTTCTAACATTGTTTGTACATGTGAACTAGTTATAATACTAATTTCATCTTCTTCCAACCCACGTCTTTTTAGTTCGTTTGTTTTTTTATCAATTACCTCATAAATATTTTCTTTTCTAGAAATGTTCTCATTCTTTTCTATAATTTCTTGCTTAGAAAAAACATAACTAGGTCCTTCTGATAATACTTCTTCTATTTCTAAACGATATTTTTTGTAGTTTAAAAAGCCTTTTCTAATATGACTCCCAAAATCGCTCATTACAACTAATAGATTTTTGTTAGAATCCTGACGATTTCTAACAAAAGCATTTGCACAAGCTAGACAAATAACAGATTTTAGTTCTCTTACATTATGCAAATAATCAGATAACAACAAAGAACGCATGACTTCATTATTGACTTCAAAAGATTGATTCGCCTGATTCGCTTCTTGTGAGAAAAAAATTGTATTAAACTTAACTTCTCTTTCATTGGCCTACTATGCAAGCTAGGTAGTTTCACAGTAACCATAATTTTCTGTGCATAATACTCAATAATTTCTTGAGGAATATTTTCATTACAAGCTAATAGTAGAATTACATTTTTTACTTCTTGACTTTCATCTAGATATCTCAACTTTCTTGTTTCTATAAAATTAATCAATCGTTCCCGATTTTTTCCTACTAATAGATTTACAGAATCAATAAATAGAATTCCTCCTTCAGCTTGATTAAAGTAATTGTTCTCCGATGTAGAGAAAAGAATTTCGGACAAAATTTCTTCTTGTCCATGATAATTTTGACAATTCACTCGAATAAATGGAGCTTCTTTCGATATGATTTCTTGTTCTTTAGCAAAGAGATAAATATTATGCGCAAAGTAACTCTTCCCTGTTCCTGGTTCACCAATAATCATCAAATTAATAATTGCATGAGGGTATAAGATAGCAGCTTTTGTTAAATCCACTATATTTTGTAAACTACCATCATAACCAATTATCTCTTCAAAACCATTTTTCTTATCTGTTTGTTTTGGTATTTTCTGAATTCCATATAGTACAGGTCTTCCAGTAATTTTATATATTTTCCCCTCCTCCACTAATAAATTTAAGTACGCACTAATATTGCTTCTTTGTAGATTTAATATCTGAGATAATTGTATTGTTGAAATTCCTTTGACTAATGAATCTTGGTTTTCTTCTTCAAAACGTATTATTGCATGATGTACTCTTTCTTTATTTGAACTCATTTTTGTTCCCCTCCATTTTTTATTGTACGTCTTGAATTAATTTCAATATATTTCTAATATTGATACCTGTCAAATTAGAAAAAATAATATTAAATATCTAATTTATACACTATGTTCCAAATATTATATTTCTTCTTGTGTATAACATTAAAATTGCTTAATTAATTCAAGTGTATACCTATATTATCTATATATTTAACATTAGTGTATAAATAGAGTATACTTTTCTACAAAATAACTTTTTTCTTACAAAAATGAAAAACGTTATCTTTTGATAACGCATTACAATTATTCATAATAAAATATTCATCATATAGAGCATTAAATGAATCGATACAGATTTTCGTACTATATCGGATTTCTATCCCTAAATATTATTCTTTCTCGATATAAAAAATCTATAACACTATAAAAATCATTTATCTTTCGTTCTTTTAGAATAGGCTATTACATTATTAATTTGACGATATAATATCCAAACAATTAAAGAAAAATTCTATTCATTTTACGCATCTAGTTACATAGTCAATATTCTTATTAATATATGAAAAAATGAGTTAGAAACAACTTCTCATTGTATTCTAAACCCATTTTATATTTCATTCTCAAAATTATTTCTAATCGTATGGAATAACTATAGTTGCGATGATATATGCTAATACACCACTTCCCCCTAGTCCACAAAATAGTATCCAAGCAATTCTAACTAGACTAGGATCCACATCGAAATAATTCGCAATACCGCCACATACCCCACTAATCATATTGTCATCTCTAGAACGATATAATCTTTTCATCTTTATCACCCCTTCATGTTAATATTAATACTTCCTGCGTCAACATCAGCCTCAATATAACGACTTCCATGTCCACCACTATCACTTGAAGATAGTCCTCCTGCATTATAATTACCAATTGTCAAGTTTCCTGCATCACACTTTGCATTGTATGAATAATCACTATCTTCTCCAATTACTGTAGCGCTGATTTTACCTGCATTTACGTTAAAATTACTATTTTGACTATCTAACAAATCAATATCAATTTTACCTGCATCGACATCAAATTCACCATTCTTACAAATAACATTATCTAAAATAATTTTACCTGCATTTACATCTGCTTCAATTTCATCTGCTGATAGTGTTCCAACGACAGTAATACTTCCAGCATCAACATCTAATTTAACAGTGTCAAACTCTGTTCCTTCTGGGACATAAATAGTTAAGCTAGAATCATCCCAAAGATTAAAGCCAAAGATAGTCCATGAGTGTTCTTCTTTTACTTCTAAAGTATCCCCGTCTTTTTCAACCTTTATACTTTTTCTAACATCACCTTCTACTTTAAATTCTGTTCCTGAATATTCTTCAATTCTAACAGAAGAAGCATCCACACTAATATCTAAATTATTAATTCCATTATATGTTTCATTAATATCATAGTAATCAACAGGACTCCAACTAAAATTGAGTTCTCTATTATCATACATTGTTCTAATATCTCGGCTTCCACCCATCGCAAATCCTACAATAATTAATCCCATTCCTACAATAGCTAGACCAATTATTATTTTACTTATAACCTTCATCGTTTCCCACCTACTTTATCTATTAAATTACGAACAAAGTCGCCTACTGTTTTCACTAATTCTGGTACCACTTTAAATGGCCATTTAACATTTTTAAACAATGCTACACCTAACGCCACTAATAATAAACTTAAACCTATTCCTACTAAACTTCCTGCTGGATATGTTCCTAACATCCATAATGATTTTACAAATATTGCAATTGCGGATACGATTGCTGCAAAACCAAGAGCTCCTATAACAATACCAAATGAAAAGATAATTGCTACTACGGCTACAAAGAATCCAAACCCCGCCCCCAAAAACGGTAATCCAAAGATAGCTGCAATAATTAATACTATTAAGAACCCATTGCGATTATTATTTCCTCTAAACTTAGATTCTCTTTTTTCGCTACTTTTATCTTCATTCGTATATGTTTCCTTTTCCTCAACATTAGGAATGACAACTTCATGTTGTTTATCATATCTACTATCCCCCATACTACTTTCACTATATTCAATAGTTTCTTCAAAATTCGCATTTAAGCCTGCTTTTATTAATGCGGCTACTCTTTCCGGTGATTGTAACTCTGCTAATACTTTGGCTTCGTTATCTTCACCAGCTGCATCAAAATAATCTTCATAATAAGCTAACGCATCTTCTCGCTCATCTTCTGAAATATCTTGTAAAAGATACGATAATTCTTTTAAGAAATCTTTCTTGCTCATTATTTTCCTCCCCCTTCTATAATAGTATTAATTTTTCGTACATATTCATACCATTCACCTTTATACATATCTAATTGAATTCTTCCCTTATTCGTGATTTTATAGTATCTACGATTTCGTCCCCCGAATTCTTTATCGTAAGACTCTAAACATTCATCTCTCATCAATCTTCTTAAGACAGGATATAAAGTAGATTCCGATACATCCAATGCCAATCTTACATCTTGTGTAATTTTATAACCATATGTTCCTTCCACATCTTTCGCTACTACCGATAATACAATTGCATCTAGTAGTGCGGCTCCAGTATTAAATATCATATGTTTGGCCTCCTTCCTCTATCTTCAGCAATATTATATGTCGTATAATATTGTTTGTCAACAGATAATGGTAATAAAATAAAAATATTTTTATTAGCCTTCTGCGATTAATGCCTAATACCGCATAACAACAAGGGTTTACACAAAAAAAACAATACACCATTTTTAGGTGTACTGCTTTTTGAAATTATAATTCTTTTCTATTTTTTCTCTTATACCCTGTATATATCCCAGCTATTGATAATAAACATAACGCCATAAATACTGTAGTATTCATAATATCACCTGTTGTTACACTATTTGATGAAGTAGGTCCATTAGGTGTTGTTGGTGTTACTGGATTTGTTGGTTCTGTTATATCAGCAGCCTTTGTCTGAACAGATAACCACTCCCATGCATTATCCTCACATTCATCACATGTACATTCATTATTAAAGAAATATATCCATGACCAATGTCCATTGTATTCATATGCATTACTTCTTGTAATTGCTGGGAAACGCCCAGTTGTATCTACTACATTATCAAATAATGAAATATGAACATTTGTGGCACCAGCTTCAAGTAAACGCTCATATGTTGGAATTGTTGTTTCATTAGGGTTTACTGTTGTATCATTTAAAGCATGTGTAAACCATATTCCAACTTCGTTATCTATTAATCCTTGAATTTGATCATCTGTAATAAATTCATCACTAAAAGCTTCACATATTGGATACGCTGCTGCAAAATACTCTGGATATGTTAAAATCATTTCCATTGTCATATATCCACCATTCGAGCATCCACCAATAATAATTCTATTTTTATCAATGTTTGGATTACCTTTTACATAGCTATCAATTAGTTCCATTAGATCTTCTGTATACATGGAACCGATATCTCCACTTTGGTAATTTCCTTGTCCATCATCCATCCACATCGTTGGTGATTGTGGTGTTAAAATATAAGCTCCTTCAAATAATTTTTGGAAGTCATCGCTTACTAATGAAGTCACTTCATTTCCAAGTAAATCTATATAATTATCTGTTCCACCTTCTCCAGCTCCATGTAGCCAAATAACTAATGGACGTTTTTCACTACCTTGTGTTGGTATATATTCTCCATAAGAATAGTTTCTTCCAGAAGTTGCATTATAAGTATGAAGATTAAATTCATCTGCACCTATACAAATTCTTTGTGACTCATCTTTTAAATCTATTTCTTTTTCTACATCTAATGTTGTAATTGGTGTTCCATTAGTTGTTACTTCTGAGGCCAATGAAATTTCTAATTTATAATATTCACACCAGTTATTAAGTCCCGAAGGTACATCGTATAAGAATGGTGACCCATCATTTGGACTTACATACATTTCAATAGTTATAGTATTTCCTTTTGTGTTCTCTGTAGAAACACGATTTCCATTTGCATCACTTAAATATACATCTAATACTTGACGTTCTGCAATTCCCTCTACACGATCAAAGTTTGGTGCCGTAGACCAATCTACTACTTCTTTAATTTCTTTTATTGTAAAATCTGTTGCATCTAATGATGATGCATCAATTTCTTTATCTAATGTAATAATTGTTTTTTCTACTGCTGGTCCCCAATCTTCTCCTATAATATAAGCTTTTTGATTACCTGTAACTATATTCTCTTCTGCTTTTGTTTGTTTTGACAACCATGTCCATGCATTATCCTCACATTCATCACACGTGCATTCATTATTAAAGAACCATATCCATGACCAATGTCCATTGTATTCATATGGGTCACCTGCATCATCTGTATATCTTCCTGTTGTATCTAAAACTTTATCCATTATTGTTTTATGAACATTTGTAGCACCCGCAGCAATTAAACGTTCGTATGCTGGCAAAGTATTATTATTTGGATTCACTGTTGTATCCGCTAAAGCATGGATAAACCAAATACCTACTTCATTATCCACTAAAGATTGTATTTGATCATCCGTAATATATTGATTTCCATAAGCTTCACAAATTGGATATGCTGCTGCAAAATATTCTGGATATGTTAAAATCATTTCCATTGTCATATAGCCACCATTTGAACATCCACCAATAATAATTCTATCTGGATCAATATTTGGATTATTCTCTACATAATCATCAATTAATTCTTTTAAGTCTGCTGTATATTTTGATGGATTCGCTCCGCCACCAGAACCATCTAACCACATCGTTGGTGATTGTGGTGTTAAAATATACGCCCCATTAAATACGTTTTGGAATTCTGCACTAGCTAAGGATGTAACTTCATTACCTAATAAATCAATATAGTTATCACTTCCACCTTCTCCAGCGCCATGTAACCAAATAACTAATGGACGTTTTCCAGTTCCCATTGTTGGTACATATTCACCATAAGAATAGTCTTGTCCTGAACTAGCTCTAAATGAATCAAGATTAAAAGTATCTGCAACCTCACAAATTCTTTGTGATACATCTGTTAAATCAATTTCCTCTGCTACATTCAACGTAGAAAGTGTTGATCCCTGAGATGTAACTACTGCGCTATCTGATAAAGAAATCTCCAATTTATAGAAAGCACACCATTTATTTAAGCCGCCATCTAATATATCATAAATAAATGGTGAGCCATCATTTGGACTTATTGCCATCTCAATAGTTACTATTGAACCCGTTGTTTCGCTAATTGCATTTCCATTAGCATCACTTAGATATACATTTAATACTTCTCTATCCGCAATTCCTTCTTCTTTAGTAAAGGTAGTCCAATTCATAACTTGTTTTCTCTCTACAATTTCAAAATCTGTTGCATCTAAAGAATTCCCATCGATTGTTTTATCTAATGTAATAATTGTTTTTTCTACTGCAGGGCCCCAATCTTCCCCTACAATATACACTTTTTGAGTACCATTAGCTACTACATTATCCTCTGCATAAGTTGGTACTATGTAAGTAAATAACATAAATAGTGATAAACAACCTGATAAAAATACACGTAATTTCTTCAAAGCTTTTTCCTCCCTTTCTTATTATATAATTACCTTCATTATATAAAGTAAGATAGGTATTATCTAGGCAATTTCATTGATAAAAAGGGGCATTTTCTCATTTCTATATATCCTTATTCAACAGAATTATATATATTTCAACAATATAACTATACATAAGTCATAATAAAAAAGAACTACTATTCATAGTTCCTTTTTTACATTATAATACCGATTTAGCCAATGCTAATGCTCCACATACACCAGCATTATCTCCTAGACCTGGGTATACAATATAGTCTTTAATTTTATCTGTAGTTATTTCTTCTTTTTGAATATATCCTTTCAACATCTCTTGAACATATTTATGAACCATTGGGAATAGTTGTTCTTGATGCATAACACCACCACCTAAAATAATTTTCTTTGGTGATAAAGTTAAAATATAAACAGTTACTGCTTGCGCTATATAATATGCTTCTAAATCCCAAGCCGGATGATCTACAGGTAATTCATTACCTTTTTTACCCCATCTTGCCTCAATTGCTGGACCTGCTGCTAAACCTTCAAAGCATGTTCCATGAAAAGGGCATTTTCCAACATACGTATCGTCTTCTCTAACTGCTAATGGCATATGACCCATTTCTGGATGTAATAAGCCATGTACTAATTTTCCTTCTACAATGGCTCCGCCACCAATACCTGTTCCAATAGTTAAATACAATGCGCTATCTAATCCTTTTGCAGCACCAAAATATGCTTCACCTAAGGCAGCACCATTTACATCTGTATCAAAGGCCATAGGAACATCATAACGTTCCTTTAAAGCACCCATAATATCAAAATTTTGCCATCCTGGTTTTGGCGTAGTAGTGATATACCCATAAGTATTACTATTTAAATCTGGATCTATTGGTCCAAAACATCCTACTCCTAAAGCATCGAACTCTTTATTATCAAAAAATTGAAAAATACTTTGTAATGTTTTTTCTGGAGTTTCTGTAGGAAATGCTTCTCTTTCTAAAACATTACCATTTTCATCACCTATACATACTACAAACTTTGTTCCTCCGGCTTCAATTGCCCCTAATCTCATTTAGTATTTCCTCCTATTGTCTATATAATTTGATTATAGATGATTTACTAGATGTAGAAAAGGTTTTACTGATATAAAAAAAGCGATTGCATAAAATTTATGATTTTGAGCTTTTTCTTTCATCTTTAATTCCTTTTAATATGATTTTTCTTGCTT
>JBKEBJ010000204.1:0-8813 GCA_047973105.1 Coprobacillaceae bacterium
TGGTGTATCAAGTTAGTCAAGCAGTTACTATTCCTGTTATTGGAATGGGAGGAATTTCTAGTGCTAAAGATGTTATTGAAATGATGATGGCAGGAGCTAGTGCTGTAGCGATTGGTAGCCATAATTTGGTTGATCCATATGCTTGTCCAAAGATTATTGCGGATTTAGAAGTAGAATTGGAAAAACTAGGGATTCAAGATATTAATGATATTGTTGGAAAGTCTCATCAATATTAAAATACGATATCATTATGGGTGGTCATTATGGATATTGTACCAATAGGGTATGTTAAAAATGAAATTAGAAGAAGAAAAGATGAAGCATGGGGTAAAGAGATTTCAGATATTATAATTGATATAGATTTACAAGATGGAATGCATGGCTTAGAAGATTTTTCTCATGCAGTGATTATTTATCATTTGAATCAAGCTAATTTTAAAAAAGAAGATCATCTACAAAGAAGACCACAAAATAGAAAAGATATGCCTAAAGATGGAATTTTTTCACAACGTGCAAAGAATAGACCTAATCAATTAGGAATGACAACTGTGGAAATCTGTCGTATTACAGATAACATACTTACTGTAAAAGGGTTAGACGCTATTGATGGAACACCAATTTTGGATATAAAGCCATATTATCCACAATATGACTGCAAGGAAAATGTTAAAGTCCCTTCATGGGTAAACACTTTAATGGATAATTATTTCTAAATAAAACAAGGACATTTCATTATCAAATGTCCTTGTTTCTTTATAACAATCATTATTTTGCGTATTTACAGATTTCGATATTGTTTCCTGTATTTTTTACATATTGGAAATCCATAAGATCCAAAATGTCTATATATCCATCTTCATTAGCATCAAAATAGAATAAATCTATTTCTGTTACAGATGTTGGATCAGATATAGCTCTCATGAACGCTGCTTCATCTTCAGCATCAATTACTCCATTTTCATTATAATCAAACAAATATATGCTTTCACATATAGGAAGTAAAGGTGTGCTTGGATTGTTTAAAAAGTGATGAAACATAGTTGAATCTTCTTCATCAACTACACCATTACGATTAAAATCAGCGTATGGTAAATATTCTGCAAAATGTTCAGGATTCGATTTTACTGCATTGAAATCCATGAGGTCAAGAATGTCTACTCGATTATCATCATTAAAATCAAAGAAATGTTTATCTTTTAAAGGACAATCAAATTTAGAATGGCCATTAGATGATGCAGCTTCTACAGGTGAGCTATTCAGTAAGCCTAATGAAAAAACAGATAATAAAGTAAATATACATACAGATATTTTGATAATGTTCTTTTTCATAAGTATTCTCCTTTCAAAACATTATTTTATGGATACGTATTTAAATACATAATCCCATTTATACACATTGTATAATGAAAATGACAACCTTAACAAGTAATATCCTATATATACATGAAAAAATAATGCAAATAAGGGTAAAGAAAATATTCTATAGAAATGTGTGAGTTTTAGAAAAATATATTGATAAGAGTGAAATATACTACTTTAAAATAATGTGTAATTTAGATATAGGGAGGCGGAAAAGATAGTAGAGTGAACAAACATAAACAATGTATACTTACTAAAGTAGAAGTGGATATCCCCATTGGAGAATATAGAATCGTATCAATTAGTAGTTCCTCTGCCTATGTTGAAGTATCTTCAAATGCTTTACACAAATTAGGAGGTATTGTTTCTAATGATAATTTTGATAGTGAACGTTATATTATAGTATATGAAGGTCAGTATCTTAAACTTTCAAGGTGTAAATTAGTACAATAATAGAAAGAATAAAAAGTTTCTTAAAAAGGAACTTTTTTATATGTTTAAATGACAAAATATACTATAATAGAACATGGGAGTGATTCGATATGGAATTAGAAACATTATTAAATAAAAATCAATTAGAGGCAGCAACATATTTAGATAGCCATCTTCGTATTATTGCTGGTGCTGGGTCTGGTAAAACAAGAGTAATCACTTATCGTATTGCTCATTTAATAGAGAATATTGGAGTGGACCCTAGAAGAATATTAGCTATTACTTTTACTAATAAAGCGGCCAATGAAATGAAAGAGAGAGTCGGCGAATTACTAGGTATTTATGCTAGTGGTAGTTTGATTTGTACAATTCATTCATTATGTGTAAGAATGCTAAGACAAAATATCCAAGTACTAGGGTATCCTAGTAACTTCATTATTATGGATGAAGAAGATCAAAAAGCATTGGTTAAAAAAATATATAAAGATTTAGAAATGGATGCTAAAGTGTTTAGTATTCGTAGTATGTTAAGTACTATTAGTAGTTATAAAATAGCCCAAGTTTCACCAGAAAGAGCAGTTGAATTAGCTGGCCAATTTCAAGGGGAATTAAAAAAGGCGAAAGCTTATCAAGCATATGTGGAATATCAAGAAAAGAAATTCATGTTAGATTTTGATGATTTATTATTAAAAGCTGTATTTATTTTAGAAAATTATGAATATATTCTAGAGAAATGGCAAAGAAAATTTCAATATATTCATGTTGATGAATTTCAAGATGTTGGTGATATTGAATATCGTATGGTCAATTTATTATCTAAAACAGCAACAGTTTGTGTAGTTGGTGATCCAGACCAAACTATTTATTCTTTTAGAGGCGCAAACGTTAATTATATACTAGATTTTGATAAGGATTTTGTACCATCTAAAACAATTATACTGGATCAAAACTATCGTTCATCTGGTAATATTTTGAATATTTCTAATGCTTTAATTCGTAAGAATCGCAATCGTTTAGAAAAAGATTTGTTTACAGAAGCTTCCATTGGAGCTGATGTTGTTCATTACACTGGTAAATCAGAACAAGAAGAAGCAGAATATATATGTAATCAAATAGAAAAAGTGATTCATGAAGTAGATGGCGTTAATTATCGTGATTTCGCTATTTTATATCGCGCTAATTATTTATCTCGTACAATTGAACAAACATTAATAGGACATCAAATTGATTATCGTATATTTGGTGGATTAAAGTTCTTTAATCGTAAAGAAGTAAAAGATGCACTAAGTTATTTACGTTTAATAGTAACTAATGATGATTTAGCGTTTGAACGTATTATTAATGTTCCAGCTCGTGGAATAGGAGCTAAAACATTAGAGAATATTCAATTAGTGGCATTACATTATCAAGTTAGCTTATATGAAGCGTTAACCTTACATAGTGATGAAATACGATTATCAGCTAAAGCTAAAAGAGAAGTACGTGTGATGGTTGAAGCAATTGAACACGCCAAACAATCGAGTTTATCAATGCATGAGATATTTGAAGCATTGATGGAGAATACAGGCTATATGGATATGTTAAAAAATGATTTAGAAGATAATCGTATTGATAACTTACGAGAATTACAACGTTCTATTTATGAACATCAAAATCAAAATCCGGATACAGCTACTATTGAAAATTATTTACAAGATATTGCTTTGTATACAGATAATGATGCTATTGATAATGGACAATACGTAAGTCTTATGTCCATTCATATGGCAAAAGGATTAGAATTTGATTATGTTTTTGTATTGGGGCTATCTGAAGGAGTGTTCCCAAGTATTCGTTCTGTTAGCGAAAGTGGCGATGAAGGTTTAGAGGAAGAACGACGTTTAGCTTATGTTGCATTTACTAGAGCGAAGAAACAGTTATTTTTAACAGATAGTGAGGGATTTAACTTTGTTACGAATTCACAAAAAATGTCGAGTCGCTTCATTGATGAAGTTGGTAAAGATGGAATCCAACATACTGGTACAAGACCAAGATTTAAAACAACAGATTATATTCCAGTTGGGCCAACTAGAGAAGAATTGATAGGAGATAATCAAATCTCTGATTGGCAAGTTGGTGACTTAGTTATGCATGAAACTTTTGGTAAAGGTGTTATTGTGAAAGTAGATAGCTTAGTTTTAGAAATCGCCTTTCCTGCTCCACATGGAATTAAGTCATTAATGGCTAGTCATAAGGCATTAAAAAGATTTGTTAGTTAAACAATTACGAAAAAATAAAGGAATTGTAACTATAAAAAGTATATTTAGTGAAAAAGTAGAATTTGGAAAATGAAAAAAATATTGGCTACTGCAATAGTACTTTGTATGTTGTTATTAACAGGGTGTGATGCAATAAACGATATGTTAGGGAATGGCTTTGATTATGCTTCATTCTCATCTGCAGTATCTGATCCTTCTGGAACAACAGCAGGAGATTATGATGGCGATACTATTACATTTACTGCGTTTGTAGCAAGTGAAGAAAGTTTTGTTATGGAATCAGACGATGCAGATATTAATGGTGATTCATATATTATTGTATATATCGCAAGAAATGTTAATAATTTTATTTTATTAAACTTACAAGATGTTAAAGATGTACCTGCTTATGGAAGCATTGTTACAGTAGAAGGTAAAGTAGATGGGTATATTTACTCTACAGATGAAGATGGAAAACAAGAAGCGTTAAATATCATTGCAAAAAGTATTGAGAATGCACCAGAATCTGATGTGAAAGTAAACAACAGTGATACTTATACTGCAACAGATGGAGATTATAAAGTAACATTTAAAGCGCTTCAAGCTGCACAAGGAACATTTGATATAACATATGCAATATTATATTATGATTACGAAGCAATTGAGAAATCAATATTTTCAACAATCGATGAGTTATATGTATACCAAGGGGATACATTATTAGATAGTAATATGTTTACAACATCATTTGATGAGGGGATTATTGATAGTAGTGCGACTGCTACAAATACATCTTTAAATGCAGGTGAAAAGGCATATGTATATTGTACATATAGTGGCTTAATAGATACAACTACACCACTTACTTTAGAAGCATATGATGATGATTTCAATTTGATTTATGAATACACAATTAATTTTCAGTAATAGATAAAGGTGAAACTCACCTTTTTTTTGTTGGAATTTAGTAATTAAATATAATAAAAGAGGTTAACAATTATTTATGATTAACCTCTAATAGGTATGATATTTCGTATTCTTTTACTATATACTATTTTTCTTACCTTCAATTAATAATTTGTTTTGATGTTTATATTATTAAATAGCGTTGTTCACTTTGTTATATATTAATAATTTCGACAGTTAACTTGGTTAATAACAAAGTGAAACAACAATATGAAATATAAATCATCTATTTGTTAAGTTTGCACTGTAGTGCTTCCCTAACAAATATACATGTATTATAGCGGTAAAAATAAACTTTTTAATGTTTTAGGTTATGACTGGCATTGATAAATGTCTAACATGTATTTTAAGCTATATAAGTGGTATGGTTCCTTTTATATGAGGCATATCTTTTTATAAGGACATGATATGATAATTGTAGTTGGGAAAAGATATATGTTTATTTACTTGATTCCTACAAGAGCTTATATCTATAACATTGTACTAACTATAATACTGTTTATTGTCATTAAAATCATCATTTTTAAGTATGAAGAAATCAATTTAGTTCTAAAAAAGAAACGTAATAAAGAGTGAATAATAATGACTAAAAGAGTAGATATTTAGAAATGATACATATATAAACTAAGAAACTAGGAATGGTTTCTTTTTCTTATATTAAGATTACCTTAATATGGTTGTTATCACTGTTATTATCAAGTATGATAAAACTAATAAAAGTAGGTAAAGAATAAGGAAACGATAGAAAGTGTCTTTCCCATATTTTTTTGTTTTAATAAAGAGTATAGTTTGGTATAATAAATAGGTATATTTTAAGATGATTGGAGATAAAACAATGGATGTTAAAAAAAGGTATGAGGAATTAAAAAAAGAATTATTATATCATAATAATTTGTATTATAATCAAGACGAACCAGAGATTGATGATTATGCATATGATATGATGATGCAAGAATTAAAACAGATAGAAAAAGAACATCCAGATTGGATAGATAGCAGTTCACCTACACAAAAAGTTGGAGGTTCTGCTAAAAGAGAAGCAGGGGTACTAGTACGTCATAATGTTCCGATGTTATCTTTACAAGATGTTTTTAATAAAGAAGATGTATTTGAATTTGTAGAAGATATGAGAGAACAATTAGAGGATCCAACATTTATTGTAGAATTTAAAATAGATGGACTGTCATTGGCTTTACGTTATGAAAATGGACAGTTAGTAACAGCAGTAACTCGTGGAGATGGTATCTTACAAGGGGAGGATGTTACAACAAATGCACGTGTTATTAAAGATGTAAAAAAACAATTGAAAGAGCCAATTGAATATTTAGAAATTCGTGGCGAAGTGTATATGTCTAATGCGGCTTTTGAAAAAGTAAATGAAAATCAAGAATTACTAGGTAAAAAGCTCTTTGCGAATCCAAGAAATTGTGCTGCAGGAACATTGCGTCAATTAGATAGTAAAATCACAAAAGAACGTAATCTTTCGATGTTTGTTTTCAATATTCAGGAGATTCGAGGAAAAACAATTAATTCTCATAGTGAAGGGTATCAATGGTTAAAAGAACAGGGAATTAAGATTATTGATGATTATAAGACATGTAAGAGTGCACAGGAAGTTTGGGATGCTATTGAATATATAGGAAATAAACGTGCTGAGCTAGGTTATGATATAGATGGGGCAGTTGTTAAAATTGATGATTTTGCACAACGTGAGAAACTAGGTACAACTTCTAAAGTACCTAAATGGGCTGTTGCTTATAAATACCCACCTGAAGAAAAAGAAACTGTATTACGAGAAATCGAATTGTCAGTAGGACGTACAGGTCGTATAACTCCTACCGCGATATTTGATACTGTTCGTTTATGTGGAACTAGTGTATCGCGTGCAACTCTTCATAATCAAGATTTTATTGATAGTTTAGACATTCGTATTGGAGATACTATTGTTGTATATAAATCTGGTGAAATCATTCCTAAAGTTAGAAAAGTAATTTTGGATAAACGACCAGATACTACGGAACCATTTAAAATTCCTGATACTTGTCCAGTTTGTGGAGGAGAAGCAAGACGTGATGGTGATAATGCAGATATAAAATGTACCAATCCAACATGTCCATCAAAACTAATTAAGAATATTGTTAATTTTGTAGGACGTGATGCAATGGATATTAAGGGATTTGGGGTTGCCTATATTGAGGCATTAGTAGATGGTGGTTATATTAAAGATATTAGTGATATTTATATATTAAAAAATCATCGTGATGAACTGTTGGAAAAGAAAGTTATTGGACTGATTAAATCAACAGATAAATTATTAAATGTAATTGAGGAATCAAAAAATAATGATGGAACTAAATTGTTAACTAGTCTAGGTATTAGCAATGTTGGTAAATCTGCATCAAAAGCATTAATGAAGAAATTCAAATCCATAGAGAATGTAATGCAAGCAACGTATGCACAATTAGTAGAGGTTAATGATATTGGCGACACAAGTGCTTGGGCAATTATAGAATATTTTAGAAATCCAGATAATGTAGCAATGATGGAACGTTTACAAGCTTATGGAGTGAATATGAGTATTCATGAAGAAGAAGGTAAAGATCAACGTTTTGAAGGAAAAACTTTTGTTGTCACTGGAACATTACCTTCTCTAGGAAGAAAAGAAGCTGGTGCTTTAATTGAATCCTTTGGTGGTAAAGTGAGTGGTTCCGTATCTAAGAAAACAGATTATGTTGTGGCTGGTGAAAGTGCAGGAAGTAAACTAACGAAGGCACAGGATTTAGGTATTACTATTTTAGATGAAGATGCATTATTAGAAATGACAAAATAAGGAGGAATAAAATGAAGAAATTACTTATTTTAGGTTTACTAAGTTTAGTAATTGCTGGTTGTTCGCAAGCAAAAGAACAAGTGGAATCACAAACCAATGCAGATTCCACTGTTTCAGATAGTTTGGGAGATACGTATTACAGTATTATTAAAAGAGAAACTAATGAAGATAGAAATGATTTTTATATGAGTCTAAGCAGTACTAAAGATTTTCAAATCGTTGGTCGTGAATTAGAAAAATTATCAATTCCTCATTTTTCAACAGATTCTTATTATATGGCTGAAGGACAATATTTAGATTCAAGTGATCGTACACAATTATTAACAAGAACTAATTTGGCTGTATCTGCGACGGAATATCCACATTCTATTCAACCACAACGTGATACAACTATTGATGGTCTTTTGAACCCAATTATGGTTAGTAACATATATGAACAGGATTTCTACAGTGATGAAGCTGGTGAAGAATTAGCAGGTGTATCCTTTGCGATTGTTATCGACCCTCTTACTGAAGATCGTCAAGCATTAACAACGCCAATGAAGGATGAAGAAATTAAGAAATTTAGTGAAAGTATTATTCCTAAATTTTATGAGTATTTAAGAAATGAAAAGAAAGAATTCAAAGAAATTCCAATTAATATTTGTGTATATCAAGCGGCTAATAAAATTAATAGTTCTATTGATGGTAGATATATTTTGTCGTGTTATAGCGAAAGTAGTTTAGGAAGTATAGAAACATTAAATTACCAAAATGTAATTTTTTCTAGTACTGATGCAGAGACATTAGATGGAGCTACTTCTACAGAATTCGCGCAATTAAAAGCAGAAATGAAAAAACTATCTGTAGACGCTGTAGGTGTTGTTGGAAAAGGATACTATCAAGATAATGTTATCCAATCAATGACAATTGATGTTACTGTGAATGTCAAAACATATGGAGAATTAGAGTTCTTTGTTTCTAAATCATTAGAATTAGTAGACAACGCT
>JBKEBJ010000233.1:0-4912 GCA_047973105.1 Coprobacillaceae bacterium
ACCCATCGATTCTCGATGCATACAATACTCTTTAATATTCTGTCTTTCTTCTTGGATATGATGATACTTTAATATCTTTTGAATACAATAGACTATACTATCGTATTGACTTTCAATAGAAAAAGGGTATTTCATAAGTATTCCTCCTACTTATCTATACCCTTTTCATTCACTATTTTCTTTTAGAAATATAATTATATTTCTGTTAGTATTTCTTTTAACAATGTTATCATCTTGTCGACATCATTAGTAGTAATAATTAATGGTGGTAACATACGCACTACATTAGCTCCAGCAGTTACAACAATAAGTCCTTTATCCAATGCTTTTTGAATGATTGGAGCTACTGGCATTGTAAACTCTAATGCTTGCATAAGTCCTAATCCACGTCTTTCTATAATGCAATCATATTCATCTACCATTTTTTCTAAAGCGGCAATAAGATATTCACTTACATCCTGTACATTTTTTAAAATATTATCCTGCTTTAAAATCTCAAATACACTGCATATAGCTTTTCCAGCTAGTGGATTTCCACCATACGTACTTCCATGATCACCTGGTTGCATAGCGTTAGCTACTTTTTCATTTGCGACAAAAGCACCAACCGGAAACCCTGCTCCTAACCCTTTCGCTAAACAAACAATATCTGGCATAATTTCATATTGCATATATGTCATTATTGTTCCAGTTCTTCCCATACCACATTGTACTTCATCAAGGATTAAGACAATATCATGTGTGTCACAAAGCTTGCGTACACCTTGTAAGAACTCTTTAGTACAAACATGAACTCCACCTTCTCCTTGAATTGGTTCTATAATAATCGCACTTGTTTTTGGTGTGATTAATTGTTTAACACTTTCTAAATCATTAATATTTCCATACTTTACACCTTCGATTAATGGCCCAAAAGTTTCTTGATAGTTAGGATTTCCTGTTAATGTAACAGAACCAGTTGAACGTCCATGAAAAGAATGATTTAGTGAAATAATCTCACTATCTGCTTTTTGATGTTTAGTAAAATAATATTTACGCGCTAATTTTAAAGCACCTTCTGTTGCTTCCGTTCCTGAATTACATAAGAAAGCCTTTGATAATTTTGTTGCTTCTACAATAATTTCTGCTGCTTCAACACTTTCTTTTGTATTAAAATAATTTGAAACATGCATTAAACGATTTACTTGTTCTTGTAGATTCTTCACATATGGCTCATATTGATATCCAAAAGAGTTTACTCCTATACCAGAATAGAAATCTAAATATTCTTTTCCATTAATATCATACAGATATACTCCTTTACCATAGTCTAAAGTTATATCATATCTACCATAAGCCGCTAAAAATGCATTCTTTGATCTTTCAAAATACCCCATTTTATTCCCCTCCTAATGTTATATTTTTCGCAATATTATAATATGTGTTAACTGCTTTTTCTAATACTTCTTCATTGAAATTAAATGTTTCTGTGTGTAATCCACTATGATACTGATTTGTCTTTGTACCTAAATAAAAGAATATTCCTGGTACTTCTTTTTGATAATATGAGAAATCTTCTGCTAACATCAATGGCTCTTCTAATTCTAAATACGTACTATTAATACAATCTATAAATTTTCTATATAGTTTTTTATCATTAATAACTGGTGGATACATTGGTGGACAACTCCAAGTAATATCGCATCCATAAATGTTTTCCATACTTTCATGAATACCACCTATAGCTTTATTAATACGCATAAATACGTCTTCATCATATGTCCGAACTGTTCCATGAAACTCTGCGTAATCCGCAACAATATTTCTAGCACTTCCACCATGAATTTCTCCAACATGTAACACACATGATTGTGTTGGCGAAATAATGCGACTAATAATACTTTGGTATTCACTAATAAT
The DNA here is from genome assembly GCA_047973105.1 of Coprobacillaceae bacterium. GTDB lineage: Bacteria > Bacillota_I > Bacilli_A > Erysipelotrichales > Coprobacillaceae > CAKVJS01. Next base: position 1,900 of record JBKEBJ010000233.1, read on the forward strand.
TTGAGCTGCAATAACAACACTATCAATACCCAAATGATATAATCCAGCATGAGCACTACGACCTTTTATTTTAACATCTAACTCACCATTTTGAGCCATTAATGGTCCTGCTTTGGAAGCAATAACTCCTTCTTCTATAGAAGGCATTAAATGCATTCCAAACACGGCTTTAACATGATATTTATCCATGATTCCTTCTTCAACTAATAACCGTGCACCACCTGGTGATTCTTCTGCTGGTTGAAAGATTAATAGAAAATTATATGAAAATGTTTCTTTACTATTCATTAATACTTTCGCAAAACCAAGTAGTGCACTCATATGTCCATCATGCCCACATGCATGCATATATCCTTGATGTTTTGAAGCAAATGAACATTCTGTTTTTTCTTGTATTTGTAAAGCATCAATATCACTACGAAAAGCGATAGTATCTTTACATTCATTATCAATATATACTAGTGTTCCAGTTTCTAAAACATCTATTGTTTTGTATCCCATTATTGTTAATTGTTCTTTAATATAGTCTGTTGTTTTATACTCTTGTAAACCTATTTCTGGTATTTGATGTAAATCTTGTCGCCATTTTTTTAAATCCCCAATGATATCCATAGTAGTCTCCTATAATTTTCTTAAATCATCTATCACTTGCGTTTTATCTTTTGTTTGACTATCTTTTTCTTCTTTCATAACCTTAGCTGGATTCCCAACAACTACAGCACCTGCAGGTACATCTTTAGTAACAATACTACCAGCTCCAACAACGGCACCTCGTCCTACTTTCACACCTTCTATAACAACCGCGTTTGCGCCAATTACAACATCATCTTCAATAATAACTGGCGAAGCACTCGGTGGTTCAATAACACCAGCAATAACTGCTCCAGCACCAATATGGCATCGTTTACCAACTTTTGCTCGTCCACCTAGAACAACTCCCATATCAATCATTGTTGCTTCCCCAATTTCAGCACCGATATTAATTACTGCGCCCATCATAATAACTGCATTATCTCCTATACTAACTTGATTTCGAATAAACGCTCCTGGTTCAATTCGAGCATTAATTTTTGTAGTGTCTAATAATGGAATCGCACTATTTCGTCGATCTTGTTCCAAATAAGAATCACTTATTTTATTTTCATTTTCTTTGATATACGCATTTACTATTTCTATATCTCCAATAATAACACGGCTTTCTGATGTTCCAAATGTTTGAGCATTTGAACAAATTGGTAAATCACTCCCATTTACATATAACTTTACTGGGGTTTGTTTTTTCGCATTTCCAATATACGCAATTATTTCTTCTGCACTATTTAACATCTCTTTCTCCTTACAATTCTATTTTTCCTTCATATACGGTAGTTGCTGGACCACGCATATAGATATATTCATCTTGATAGCTTATCTCCAATTTTCCACCTAATAACTCAACAGTTACTGTATCCTTGGTATACCCATTTATATAACTTGCATACATCACTGCACAAGCCCCTGTTCCACAGGCCATTGTCTCTCCTGAACCTCGTTCCCAAACTCGCATCTTAACATAGGATTCATTAATCACCTGTACAAATTCAGTATTTACTGAATTAGGGAACATCGTATGATGTTCAAATACAGGTCCTATAATCTCTAAAGGAATATCCAGATTATCAACAAATGTTACAGCATGGGGATTTCCCATTGAAATACTAGTAACTAAATATTCTTTTTTACCTATTACTATAGGCTCATTAATCATTTCTTCTTTTTCATAAAGAACAGGAATTTGTTTTGTTTTTAAAATTGGTTTGCCCATATTTACTTTAGCACCTATAACTTTTTCTTTATCAAATACTAATTCAACAACCCGCAATCCAGACTTTGTCTCAATATTCAAAATCTTTTTATCTGTTAATTGATGATCATAACAAAACTTAGCGAAACAGCGAATACCGTTACCACACATCATTGCTTCACTACCATTTTGATTAAACATCCGCATTTTAAAATCACATGTATCTGACGATAAAATAATAATGACACCATCACTACCTATTCCAAAATGTCTTTCACTTAATTGTTGAATTGTTTTTTCATCTAAAGATATATTTTGATTGATCCCATCAATATAAATATAATCATTACCTAAACCTTCCATTTTTGTAAACAATAGTTCCAAGATTCTCACCCTATCTTTATGATTTATAAAATTTTATCAAATTAACAACATTTTTTCAACTTATAAATAAACATTATCTTACATAATCACTAGAATGTAACATATAGTATATGGGGGTTACTATGAATTATATGTTAAAAAAAGTAAATCGCGTATTTAAATTATTTGTCTTTACCTTGTTATTTATGATTGTATCTTATTATTTTTAATCCTAGCTATAGTGCATATAAACTGCGTTTTTTGATTCTTTGTTTTATACTAGTTATATAAGGAGATGAAGAAATCATGGAATATGTAGGTAATACAGAGGTTACAATAAACAATGGGTTTATGGAAGATGACGAAATCAGACAATATATTTCTTACTTAGAAGAGAAGTTTCCAGATGAGGAAGTCCATTCATTAACTTTAACACTTGATGGTGAACATGTAGATATGTCATATGTAATGCGACCAGCTAATTTTGAAAGAATTAGACGTATCACAGGATATTTAGTAGGAACATTAGATCGTTTCAACGATGCCAAAGCTTCAGAGGAATCGCAAAGAGTAAAACATAATGTGTAAAAAGAAGCAGTAACAGAAATGTGTAAAAACAATCTGTTCTCTGCTTCTTTTTTTATGTTCTAGGATATTTCAGTGACTTTTTATTCATGAACAATCAAAACTAATTTTTGGATATAAAATTCAATTTTATTGTAGCCTATATTTACTTAGTAATGGATTATTCTATTGCGAAGGGATCATCAAATTTGTTTTCATTCCAAACATATTCAATATCATTTGCAATTTGAATAGCAGTAGTTCTTCCTAATGTATCAGAAATAAAACCAAGTGCCATGTCTA
>JBKEBJ010000312.1:0-3521 GCA_047973105.1 Coprobacillaceae bacterium
TTATGATTTTCTAAAAGAAAGCAATCCAGATGTTTTATGTATTCAAGAAACAAAAATGCAAGAAGGACAAGCAGAAATTCTTAGTGAAGGATATTTTCAGTACATGAATAGTGCTGATAAAAAAGGATATAGTGGAACTATGGTTTTCACTAAAGAAGAGCCAATATCTGTACATAAAGGAATTGGTATTGATGAACATGATCATGAAGGTCGAGTTATTACAGTAGAATATCCAAATTTTTACTTAGTTACTTGTTATACTCCTAATTCACAAGATGGATTAAAACGTTTAGATTATCGTATGCAATGGGAAGTAGATTTCCAACAATATTTAAAAGATTTAGATGGTAAAAAACCAGTTATTTTATGTGGTGATTTAAATGTTGCGCATCAAGAAATTGATATAAAGAATGCGAAGACGAATCGTCGTAATGCTGGATTTAGTGATGAAGAACGTGAGAAGATGACAAATTTATTAGATGCTGGGTTTGTTGATACGTTTAGATATTTATATCCAGATAAAAAGGACATCTATTCATGGTGGTCATATCGTTTTAATGCTAGAAAGAATAATGCTGGATGGCGTATTGATTACTTTGTTGTTTCAGAACGTATAAAAGATAAAATAATAGAGGCAGAGATACTTACTGAGGTTATGGGAAGTGATCATTGCCCAGTTACATTAGAAATTGATTTGTAAAAAGTATAACAATTTGTTATACTTTTTTATATTTTGAAAGAATCAAATGAGTTTTGTAGATATATAGTACAATAAGTATAAGGAGGGGAGACTATATGAAACATCGTATTATGAGTATTGCCAGAGAATATGGATCTGGTGGTAGATTGATAGCCCAAGAAGTAGCTAGAGAATTACAATTAGTTTATTATGATAATGAAATTATTGATATGGCTGCAGAAGAAATGGGAATGGATATTCGTAAAATTAGAGAAATGGCAGAAGAAAAATCATCCGGATTATTGTATTCCTTAGGTTCTTCTATGCAAGAGTTGCCTTTAAATGATCAAATATTCATTAGACAATCAAAAATTATTCGCCACTTGGCTGAACATGATAGTTGTATTATTGTCAATGGGTGCGCTGATTATGTATTAGAAGATTATGATGATGTTATTAAAGTTTTCATCCATGCACCAATGGAGTCACGTATAGCTCGTGTTAAGGATGAGTATTATGAAGAACGTGATGATTATAAAAAATATATTAAAAAAAGAGATAAGCGTCGTTCTAATTATTATAACTATTATACAGATAAAAAATGGGGTAACTTGAAGAATTTTGATATCACAATAAACAGTGATATAGGAATAGAACAGGTGGTAAAAATTTTAGTAGAAGCATATAAAAACGGGGGGAAATAATGGAAAAAGAAAATAAAATGGGTACGATGCCCATTAATAAATTATTAGTTACGATGTCATTACCAATGATTATAGCGATGTTAGTACAAGCGCTATATAACATTGTTGATAGCGTCTTTGTTGCACAAATAAATGAAAATGCATTAACAGCAGTATCATTAGCTTTTCCAGTACAAAACTTAATGATTGCCTTTGCAGGTGGAACAGGCGTTGGGATAAATGCATTATTATCAAGAAGTTTAGGTGAGAAAAATCAGGGAAAGGTAAATAAGGTTGCGAATACCGCAGTAATATTAGGAATCGCTAATAGTATTTTATTTCTAATCTTAGGTTTACTATTTCATCATACTTTCTTTGCTTTACAAACGAATGATGCTCAAATTATAAATTATGGTTCACAATATGTAATTGTTGTAGCTGGATGTTCATTTGGGATATTTATGCAATTTGTTTTTGAACGCTTATTACAAGCGACTGGAAGAACAATGCATACTATGTTCTCACAAGGATTAGGAGCAATTATAAATATTATTTTGGATCCTATTTTGATTTTTGGATATTTTGGATTCCCTGCAATGGGAGTATCTGGTGCAGCAATAGCCACAGTTATTGGACAAATTATCGCGGCTATCTTTGCCTTCTATTTAAATATTAGACACAATAAAGATATTCAGTTAAAACTTAAAGGATTTGTATTGGACTTACAGATTGTAAAACAAATATATGTAGTTGGTATACCATCTATTATTATGCAATCTATTGGTTCTATTATGACCTTTGGAATGAATCAAATTTTAACGGCTTTTTCAACAACAGCGACAGCTGTATTTGGCGTGTATTTCAAATTACAAAGCTTTATATTTATGCCAGTATTTGGATTGAATAATGGAATGATTCCTATTATTGCATATAACTATGGGGCAGGAGAAAAGAAACGATTATTTGATACTATTCGATTATCTTCATTCTATGCTGTAGGGATGATGCTTATTGGGTTCTTAATTTTCCAACTCTTTCCAGAACAGTTATTATTAATGTTTAATGCATCTAATCATATGTTTGAAATTGGTGTACCTGCTCTACGTGTTATCTCAATTAGTTTTATTTTAGCGGGATTCTGTATTGTTTGCGGATCTACTTTCCAAGCTTTAGGAAAGGGAACATTATCTTTGATAACATCAGTTGTTAGACAATTGGTAGTGTTACTCCCAGTCGCATTTGTATTATCGAAGATGGGGGAAGTATTCTATGTTTGGTTAGCTTTTCCAATTTCGGAATTATCAGCACTAGCACTTTGTATATTTTTCTTAAGAAAAGTATTAAAACAATTACATATAGAAATAGAAGAACCACAAGAAGTAGAAACACAAAAAGAGGTATTAGTGTCATAACACTAATACCTTTTCTTTTAATTACCACCTGGGCCATCTTTTCGTTCACGATTATCATCGATAGTTTTTCGATGTGGATTGGTCCACTGGTTATTACCAGCGTCTTTTTTGTTTGGTTTATTGTCTTTTGAATTTTGTTTATTCATTTTATCACTCCTATATTTAGTATAGGAAGAAAAGACAAAATTAAACAAAAATTATGATAGTAAAACAATTTCTTTCATATAAGCAAAAAACTCACGGATATAATAATGGGGAGTCGTAACAGCGTATTCTTTCGCTGCATACGTATAAGCATCATATCCTAAAGCATTTGCGATATACAAGGCGCGATAACAATGAAACCCATTGGTAATAATGGTTACAGTATAATTGGTTTTATAAGTATCTAATATCTTTTGGGAGTATAAAAGGTTTTCATAAGTTGTAGTGCTTTTATCTTCGGTTAGGATCTTATCCTGGGGAATTCCGTTTTGCACTAAATATTTTTTCATTATGTTTGCTTCACTATCATCTTCACCAACACCTTGTCCACCACTAACTAATATCGTTGTTGTTGGATGCTTTTCATAGTACGACAGTGTAGCATCCAAACGATATTTTAGGGAGGGAGATAGAGAGGTACCACGAACTTGGGCTCCTAATACAATGACAAAATCGCTAGGGTTTTGATGGGATTGTAAGGACTGGTATATAAATTTTCCTTCTACAATGAAGAATATCGCAATAATTATAGTAACAAAGGAT
>JBKEBJ010000355.1:0-4094 GCA_047973105.1 Coprobacillaceae bacterium
ATCTTAAGCAGCAAATTAAAAAACATGCCACATGTAAAAGCTGTAGATGGCCTTGGCTTAATGCTAGGAATCACCTTTGATGATCATATCGATGCAAAAGAGATTGTTAAAGAAGCCATTCCTGCAGGTGCTTTATTCTTAACCGCAAAAAATAAATTACGCTTATTACCACCACTAATTATAACTGAAGAAGAAATTCAAAAAGGGATGAACATCCTAGAAAAAATATTATTGAAGTTAGGAGAAAAGTAATGAAACATCTATTAAAAATGAGTGATTTATCAAAAGCTGAGCTATATGAACTTTTGGATTTAGCAGGCCGTTTAAAAGCAGAAGTAAAAAATAATGAATTTAAACCTTATTTAAAAAACAAAACATTAGGATTAATTTTTCAAAAATCAAGCACAAGAACAAGAGTATCCTTTGAAGTTGGAATACAACAACTTGGTGGATACCCACTCTTTTTAAATGCTAATGATATGCAGATTGGAAGAGGAGAACCTATCAAGGACACCGCACGAGTTTTATCCAGATATCTAGATGGAATTATGATTCGTACTTATGGACATCATGAAGTAGAAGAATTTGCAGAATATGGAAGCATTCCTATTATCAATGGATTGACAAATTATGCTCATCCCTGTCAGATTTTAGCTGACCTTATGACAATTCGTGAGTTTAAAGGAAAATTAGAAGGTTTAAAGATGACCTATATTGGAGATGGAAATAATATGGCCAACTCCCTGATTGTTGGCGCCTTGCTTGCTGGAATGAAAATTAGTGTTGCTTGCCCAAAAGGTTATGAACCAGCAAAGGACATTCTTGAAAAAGAAAAAAACAACGCCAATTTTGAACTTGTAAACGATCCAAAAATTGCAGTTAAAAATGCAGATGTTGTCGTAACCGATGTATGGGCTAGTATGGGAGATGAAGCAGAGAGTGATATTCGTGAAAAAGCATTCAAAGGAATCTATCAAGTAAATAATGACCTTATGAAACTTGCTAACTCAGATGCAATGGTACTACATTGCTTACCTGCACATCGAGAAGAAGAAATTACTGCAGATGTATTTGAAGCACACGCTGATGAAATCTTTGAAGAAGCAGAAAATAGACTACATGCCCAAAAAGCTGTGCTTGTTAAATTATTAGGATAAAGTCTTAATAAAAACTATTATTCAAATATTTTAATTTAACTTTGATCAAAATGGACATATAGTCTTAATCGTACAAAACTATAGGAAGATATTTAAATGAATATAAAAACAAAAGAAGCAATTGATGAGATTATTTCGATAATGGAAGAGTGCGAAAACCAATGAGAACACTAGTAGAAGAAAATGATGGTTATGATATTATAGAATCACCATTTAAAAGATGTAGATTAGGCAATTGCCCAAGTATCTATTGGAATTGTTCTTTCTGTTATTATAATTCCTTGAATTGCAAAAGCTATAAAAACACACTGTGATATTTCATAGTGTGTTTCTTTATATTTAGGAAATAATTCAAAAATAATGGTCACTTTAGTTTATTAGTTATGACAATATACTTTTTTTTAGATGGTTCTGTGAAAATAGAACCCTTTTATTTAAAAAGTCGTCTAAGTATTATACAATAAGAAGAAGACTTATCGTTATGAAAGATTGTAATAAGGAATAGTTTTATGTGTCAAGTGTAATTAAACATGAACCAAGATTAGCATGTATTGAAAAATTTGAGAAACAAAAGAATATGCTAGTTATTTATTAGCACATGTTGATGAAGAATTAGCGAGTAAAGAATATACTACTTCCATTGAATATTTATTAGAAGATAAGTAAAAATAGACAACTAAAAATGAAACGAGGAGAACAATATGAATAAATTTGACGAGTTTGTATTATATCAAGATGTAGTTAAAACAGATGGTATCATAGGTCAAGATTTTAGTAATGAAAAAGTAATGATTTTAGGTGTTCCTGGAAGTATTCTTGATCCTGAACACGTAAATTATGTAAAGAGTCAATGGAGAGCGATTAGTGAAGAAAACTCACTTCTAGAGGAGTAGAAAAGATGCAGAATATTACTTTCAGTAGGAGACGATGAAGGAAATGTGTTTGGTTTTAATGAATGGAGCATTAAGCCAGATGACTTTAAATATACAGATTACTTTATTATCTTTGATGGTGTACATAAACCAATAATACTTTATGGATGCTTCAAAGCATTAGCTTTTGGTATTGAAGTCACAAAGAATTGGCCACAAACATTAGAGGAAACATTTAAAATGAGTGAAAAATTCTTCTTAAAAAAATCAACACTTAAAAGTAGTGATGATGAACAAATAGAAGCTGAAAATATAATGTGTAAAAATGGAAAAGTAGAAATGTTCTTTTCAAATTGGTTTGATACAACACGAGGATATAAATGGTTGTATCAAATTGAAACAGAAAATACGCTTGCAAAAAATGTGATTCAGGGATATAAAGCCTATTTAGCTGAAAAAATGTATAATTATAATTTACTATTAAAATTAAGTAATGAACTACAAGGATCAGTACCAGAATATAAAAAATATGGGAAAAACAAAGCTGATTACGCAAAATCAATGATGGAGGAAGTCGATTTAAGTCTTTCCTTTCGTAAAGAAGGTGATGCAAGTAGAATTAAACCTTCATTTGAATATATGAAACTTAAAATTGAAAATTCCCTGATTTTTTTTAATCATAAAAACTATTATCAAAATCTATTACATGGAGTTTCTGAAAAAGAGTTAGCAGAAGATTTAATGCAAAGTGAGGAAGGAAAAGAAATTCTTAGAGACTTTGTATCACATTTAATCCACTATGGCTTATCTAAAAATATGAAACCTTTATGGATAGATAAAGAGCGTCAGCAGGAGAATGGATGGCTCTAACATTAGCAAAAGAGAATATGAAAGATGTTAACTTATATGCAAGATTACTCATGGGAATGGATTTAAAACATGAAGTATATCAATTAGAAGATACATTAGCTCTAATTGATCAATATGGTTATAGTGAAAATACATATATGCTTATTATTGCTAGAATTATTAATATGGGAAAACATGTAGATGATCTTTTCTTAAAAACATCAGAAGACTTATTAAAAGTATTAGATGAGAAAAATCAAATGGATCTATTCTTAAATATGTTATTAGATGAAATGAAATATCTTACGAAAAGAAATTATGATGATTTCGATATTTATTATAATAACTGTGAAAAGGCATTTGAATATTTATTTGAAGATGTTTCAGATACGTTCATTAAACATTTCTTAAAAGCTGGAGATAATAATAAAAAATTCTCATATATTAAGTTAGCAAAAGCTAAACATTTAATATCTATAAAATAATTACATAGCAAACTTAACTAGAAGGTAGTTATAAAATTCATACGAATTAATCATTTTTACATAAATGATGTAACAATTTTTATTATACTAGTGATATAGAAAACTTATTATTTATCATAGAAGAATTTAGAAAATAAATAAAGTTATGAAGTAACTAAAAGGACAAAAAATAATGAAAACTTTATTCCAATCAAGAAATTAAAGAAAACACAGTCTAATATTTTTTGGAATAATTGCGTAAATTATCCTGAATTATTTCCTTTGATAAAAGAATATGTTGAGCTAACGTTAAGTCTTAATATGAATGCATATGCGAAGGTGAACATTGGAACTTATAGTGATATTGTGGAAACATTTATGATTAGTAACAATTATGAACACTGTAATTCATCTAGATGGTTTGTGGAAGCATATATTTCTACACATGGAATCACCGTACAAAATACACATACAATAGCATTCTGTTTCAGTGAATCTAATTATGAAATTCTTTGGAACATATTACTCAAAGCATTTAAAGAAAAATAATTACTTATAAAAGAATACATGAAAGTAAGTTAATTAAGTTTAAAGAGCCATGATTTAATCATAGGTATTATTGATAAGGTTTCAATTATTTATAATGCAAATAATAATGTGATTCAAGGTGATATTGCCTTTATATCAAAATCGTCTAAACTTACTATAGAAGATTTATGTGAAGCATTAAAACAAGAGTTAACTTTCTCAAT
>JBKEBJ010000359.1:0-5277 GCA_047973105.1 Coprobacillaceae bacterium
AGTCACTACTTTCCTTAGTAATTGCTTCACCATTTCCCATCGCAACACCAATGTTTACAAACTGTAACATTTCAATATCGTTATGACCATCACCAAATGCCATAGTATCTTTGACATCAATATTATAATACGATAGTACCTTTTTTATTCCTTCGTCTTTTCCACCAGTATTTGGAATTATATCATACGCTAGAGGATGCCAACGTGTCCCTTTACACCCCTTAGTGCTAGCTATGATTGGCTTCGCCTCTTCGTCTGTAATATAAGGAATGATTTGGAAAATATCGTTTTCTAATGCTCGTGAAATATCTGCAATTTCAGGAACAGGTGTATGAATTGCTGCTTGGGCTTCAATTACTCTCTCATTTACTTTATTAATATACATTTTATCTGCTTCTACAAACATACACGCCGTATCATTTTCATCTAACATAGAAATAATACTTTTAATATCTTCATTAGTAATAGCCGCTTTATGAATCACTTCATCGTCGTTATAACAATAACAACCATTCAATGTAATATATGCATCAAATTGATAATCTTCATTTAATTTTAAATCCACAATTTCTTGATAGTGTCTACCTGTTGCAATAAATAATAAAATACCCTTATTGCGCAGTGCATTCAATGTTTCTTTCAGTTTCGTTGTGATACGTGGATTCTTTTTTGAAATTAAAGTTCCATCAATATCGAAAAATATAGCTTTTGTCATATCTATACCCCCATATATAAATAATACACTATTCTGATTTTGTTGAATAGTGTATTATTTTCCCTTTTACCTCATTGTATATAAATCATTATATTTTTTAGCACTTTGTTTCCAATCCAAATCTGCTTTCATCGCATTTTCGATCAATAATTTCCATGTTTTAGGCTCTTTTCGGAATATTGATAATGCAAAGCGGACAGTACTCATCATTTCATGCGCATTGTAATTGTAGAAACGAAATCCATTTCCTGTATTTTCGTATTTATTATAAGCGTCTACACTATCCTTTAATCCTCCTGTTTCTCTAACAATCGGTATTGTTCCAAAGCGTAATGCCATCATTTGACTCAATCCACATGGTTCAAATAATGAAGGCATTAAAAACATATCACAACTAGCATAAATACGATTCGCTAATCCTGCATCATACTTTTGTTGATATGAAACTTGGGTCGGATAACATTTTTGAACTTCTATTAATGCTTGTTCATAATGAAGGTCTCCTGCTCCTAAAATAATTAGTTGCACATTTTCTTTAATTAATTCTTCTATTTGACAGAGTATTAAATCTATTCCTTTTTGCCAAGTCAAACGACTGACAATCCCTATACAAGGAATAGCTTTATTAATTGGTAGTCCTACTTCTTTTTGTAGAGCTAATTTATTGATTCCCTTCTTTTGATGCACTTCTTCTATATTATATGTTTGAACAATATCTTCATTTGTTTCAGGATTAATAATAGTATCATCTATGCCATTAATAATTCCATGTAAATTATTCTTACGCATTTGTAGTATAGATTCTAATCGCTCTCCAAATGTTGGCGTTAATATTTCACTAGCGTATGTTGGTGAGACTGTTGTAATTTCATCACTATAGACTATCGCAGCCTTCATCATGTTTAGACATCCATCATGTCGACACTTTCCTTCTGTATATAGTGTATCATCGAGCCCAAACATATCACTAATAATCTTTGGATCAGCCTTTCCTTGATATGCAATATTATGAATAGTGAAAATAATTTTAATATTTTCATAATGTGGGTATTGATAATATTTCTCTTTATATAACATCGCAATCATGGCTGCCTGCCAATCGTGTAAGTGTAATATGTCTAATTGTAATTGTAAATGCCCAATCATTTCTATAACTGCCATATCGAAAAAGGCAAAGCGTTCATAATCGTCTCCATAACCATATAATCCATCACGATTAAAGAATTGTTCATTATCTATAAAATAGAAAGTTACATTTTCTATTGTTGCTTTGAATATTCCACAATATAGTTTTCTCCAGCCAACCCAAACAGTAAAATTAGTAACATACTCTAATTCTTCTGTTTTAGCTAAATCTTTATATTTAGGAAGTACGACCATACATTCGTGTTCTTCTTGTAATGCAAAAGGTAAAGAACCTATAACGTCTGCTAATCCCCCAGATTTGATAAAAGGCGTTGCTTCTGATGCAACGAACAAAATACGCATTATACAATATCTCCTTCCTGAATATATAGTGGTTCATCTATATTTCCAGATAGCTCAATTTGTTTTTCAATATTAGCACTTTTATCAATAATAACATTTTCTAGTACTGCTCCTTCAACAATCTTTGAACCATTAAAGATAATACAGTTTTTAACAACTGCCCCTTTACCTATAACAACTTCTCTCCCCACAATACTATTTTCTACTACTCCATCAATAATTGCTCCATTAGCGACAAATGATTTCTTTACATCTGAATTCTTTAAATATTTAGTTGGTGGTGTATCGTTTGTAATTGTATATATAGGCCATTTAGCACTAAACACTTGTGAGTAAACATCTACATTTAACAATTCTAATGAATATTTATAATACGCATGTAAAGAGTCAATGCAACGAGCATATCCTTTATACTCATAGGCATATACTTTTCTTTCGTCACAAACATAAGATATGATATCTTTTAAAGTGAAGAATGAACTGATTTGTTTTGCTTGTTGCATAATTTGAAGTAATGTTTTGGTATTAATGATATATGTCTGTAGACAAATATCACACTCTTTTTTTACACCTTTATTTGTTTCTATTCCCTTTACTATAGAATCTTTTATCGTTAAGCTTTGTTCTCCTACATAGGATATATTTGCATCTAAGATATGTTTATAAACCATAGTTACTTCAGCACCTGATTTTTCATGTGCTTCTACTACTTTACTATAATCAATAGTCGCAATAATATGGGCTGGAGCGATAACTACATAATCCGATAGATTGTTTTCAAGAAATGCGATGTTTTCAATTAGATTATTAATATCATGATTATATTTCATATTATTGGCGTATTTCTCATTATAAAGTAGAGATACCCCTCCTGCTTTAGAATTAAAGTTCCAAGAGTGCCCATCTCCTAAATGTTTAAATAAAGAACGTGGTTTTTCTTGAATCAATACACCTACTGCATCAATACCAGAATTAGATAAGTTAGATAACGCAAAGTCTATAATTCCATATCTCCCTAAGAAACTAACGGAAGCGACTGGTCTTCTTTTTGTTAGTCCTCTAAACTCAACACTTGAGTGTAAATTAACTATTCCTATTATTTTTTTCATTTTATTGTTCTCCCATTATTGACTTATTAGTTCTACTTTATTAGCTTCTGGATTAATACAACTATTTGATGTAACAATCTCATTTTCGTTTACAATACTTTTATATACTTCTGCACCTTCTTCAATAATTACACCAGGCATTAATACAGAATCTATGACTTTTGCATTCTTGGCAACTCTTACTCCATGAAATAATACGGAACCATTTACCTCTCCATTAACATAACAGCCTTGTGTTACTAAAGAATTTTTGATTTCTGCTTCTTCACCTATAATTTGTGGTTTCTCTAATGTATCTTCTGTATAGATTTTCCAATCTTTTTTATGATTATATAAATCTAATTCTGTATCATGTAATAAATCCATATTCGCTTGCCACAAACTATCTACTGTTCCTACATCTTTCCAATATCCATCAAACTCATAGGCGTATAGTTTCTTTTTATCCTTTAACATAGCTGGAATAACATTCATTCCAAAATCATGTTGACTATCCTTTAGTTTTGCATCTTCCATTAAATATTTACGTAATGTTTTATACGTGAAAATGTAGATCCCCATAGATGCTAACGTTGACTTTGGATTCTTTGGTTTTTCTTCAAACTCATAAATACTTCCATCTTTATTCGCATTCATTATTCCAAAACGACTTGCCTCTTTTAATGAAACATTTAATACTGCAATAGTTGCATCTGCATTTCTTTCTTTATGACTTTCTAACATTAAGTCATAATCCATCTTGTAAATGTGATCTCCTGATAATACTAAAACATATTCTGGATCATATTGATCAATAAATCCAATATTTTGGTAAATTGCATCTGCTGTTCCTTCATACCATGTTGCCCCTACTTCACCGCGCTCTCTAGCAGGAAGATTTGCAGCTAATGATTGGCTTCCATCTAATCCCCACTTTGTACCTGCTCCTACATATGTACCTAATAACACCGATTCATATTGTGTCAAAACTCCAACAATATCAATACCTGAATTTGCACAATTACTTAAGGGAAAATCAATAATACGATATTTACCACCAAAGTATACTGCTGGTTTGGCTACTTTCGCTGTTAGTGCTTCTAGCCTTGTTCCTCGACCACCTGCTAAGATCATCGCTACAATTTCTTTTTTCATTCCTATTCCTCCTTTGCCTTTCAATAATGTATATGAATAATGTTCTAAAAATATATGCATTTTCTTTTTTCAAATACTGACATATATTTGTTATTTCTACATACAGTTATGTGAGGTGAGAACATATGGCAAGAGTAAAGTATACTAATGCAGAGGTTGACTTATTAGCTCGTCTAATAAAATCCGAAGCTTTAGGAGAAGGTGATGAAGGCATGTTATTAGTAGGTAATGTAGTTGTTAATCGAGTTAATGCCCGATGTGACGTGTTTCGAAACTTACGTACAATAACCGATGTAGTTTACCAACAAAATGCTTTTGCTGGAGTAGATACCCCTATTTTTAATCAGGGTGTTAATGCTAGAGAACGAAAGTTAGCAATGCGTGCAATTGAAAATTACCGCAACGAACCTGCTTATAATGCTTTATTGTTTAAAAATCCAGGTATTAACGTTGTTTGTCCTGATGAGTTCTTTGGAACTCTATCTGGCAGGTATCAACAACATTGTTTCTATAACCCACCCGAAAATTGTGAAATATAAAGGAGGAAATATGACATATTTTGATGATTTGAATCCTTTCCTGGTTAGACAAGATGGCGGTACTTCGCAGAATGGAAATGGTTCTACAGGAACTACTGGAACGACTGGTACTACTGGCGCTCCTACCGGAGGTGTTCCCCCTACTACTTCTGGAACACCAACGCCACCAATAACTCCACCACCAATCATTGACCAAACATATGTAGAGAATATTTTACGTATCAATATTGGTAAATCTGGTAAATTCTATTTTTCATATGATGATAGTGCTGAATGGCGTGATCGAATGTAC
>JBKEBJ010000381.1:0-4781 GCA_047973105.1 Coprobacillaceae bacterium
CAACTAGTCTTTTTGACTTTGTCGACACTCTGAGAACACTAGTAAGTGTTCTTTTCTTCTATGATTTCTTCTAATCTATTTTTAATATCTGTTGTATAAATACCGCCATGATAACATATTATTTTTTCCATTGGTAATTCTAATAATGGCTTCAAACTTTCTTTAGCTAAAGTAATATCTTGTGTATATTTATCTTTAGAACCAATTAAAGTTCCATCAACATTATATAATGCATCACCAGCTATCAATGATTTTGAATCTATTAAATAGAAAACACAATGCCCAACTGTATGTCCAGGTGTATGAATAATTCTTATCTTTACATTATCACCTATTATTTCTTCACCATCAAAGGTTTCATCTATCTTACAGTACAGTTTATCAAATATCTTTCTATCATGATTATATTCATCCATTTTTCCTTCATTTCTTAGTTTAATAACTTTTATAGGTATTTGCATTCCTTCAATATATGGTTTTTCTAATCTATGTGCAAAAACTTTAATGTTAGGATTAAACTTTAATAATGTATTTACACATCCAATGTGATCCCAATCTTGATGTGTTAAATAAATCTTTGTTATTTGTTCTACTTCCATGCCTTCTTTTTTTATTGCTTCTTTCAATAAAGAAAAGGATGTTGGAAATCCAGTATCCACCAATATAATATCCGTAGTATCAATAATAAGAGTAGGATAAATTGTAGTATGTTCTTCTATTATCTCTAAAACTCGTACTTGTTCTGTTAATTTCATATTCCTTTTTCACCTTCGTTCTATTTATATATAACTATTATAACACTAAATAGTCTAAATCTTGTTTTTTATATCTCTTTATGTTATATTTCTAGATAACTTAAGTATTTCTCAGGAAATGGAGTTTATATGAAAAAGCATAAATATCTTATTTTAACAATTATATGGATGTTATATATATTCTATATGTCACATCAGATAGGAGCTGTCTCTTCCAATAGTAGCTCTACTGTTGCGAATACTTTTTTAAATTTTATACCTTTACCAGATTCATTCACATATACGCTAGAGACTATTATTCGTAAGACCGCACACATATTAGAATACGCTATACTTACATGGCTAGTATTTCAAACTATTAAACCTTATAGTAAATACGTATATCAATTATCATTCATTATAGCTATAGGCTATGCTTGTACTGATGAACTTCATCAGTACTTTATACCAGGAAGAACGGCACTAATTACAGATGTTTTTATTGATAGTATTGGAATTATTATTATTTTATTAATATTACATTTATATTATAAGAAAAAGAGAACTAGTGATAATCACTAGTCCTTTTCTATATACATCAGTTTCATCTTTTTAAATGGTGGTGTCATTAGTTTCATGAATATTCCCATTAAAGGACCAAACATAAGTACTCCAATAATTGTTCCTTCGCGAACTACAAGAGGCTCATTTAATATGAAAACTAATACTAGTGTAATAAGAACTGCTATTACATCTACTAATTGACGTACTATATGAAACTTTTTATTAAACTTCTCACTAATTGCCATACATGCACCTTCGACTGGAAAAGTAACCATATTTATTACCATTACACACCCTACAGCAAATGCCATAATTGCCTGACCAAGTATTAATATTACTATTTGCATTGCATAACTATCAATTGTTATATTACCTAATATATCATAAAGTACAATGTTAACGATTGTACCAAATAATACACTCACAGGAAATTGAAGTAACTGTATTTTTCGGAATTTTTTTGTAAAATAAACATTTGTATAAAAATACAAGCAAAGTTAGTTGCCATTCCTATAGTTCCGATATGAATACCAAATATACTTCCCATAGTTGAGTTCAATGCATCTATTGCGCCAACACCAACTGCTGCTTTTAAAGTTAATGCACATCCAACACCAACTAGTGCTATCATTACTATCATAATTAGAATTCTCTTTGTCATATATTCCTCCCTAAATTCGCATTCTTATACATTATATAGGTATATTTATTAATTGTCTTTTTTTTCTATTTTTGCAAACAAAAATACTCTGTTTCAAACAGAGTATTTATATTTATTAAATCCCAAATAATAAATCAACATATGTTGGCATTGGCCAATAATCAGCACCTATTTCTTCTTCTACTGTATCTACTGTTTTTCTTAGCTCTTCCAACATACCAAATACATCTTTGCGCCAGCTTGTAGCGATATCATAAGTATCACCTTCCATAGCATCAGCTTTATTAATATTATCTTCTAATTTTTGTGATTGTTCTTTCATTGTTTTTACTAACAATGCTAATGCATTAGCATCTTCTATTAAAAATTCATTCGCTATTCCTGCTTTTTTAGTAGTTACACAAGTATCAGATAGTTTCCCTAAGTAAGAAACTACTGCAGGATAAATTTGTGTCTTTATCATTTTAACTGCTGTTAATCCTTCTACACGAATTGTTTTAATGTAGTTATCTAATAAAATTTCATATCTAGACTCTAATTCTACTTCGCTGTACACTCCTAAGTCAGATAATAGTTTTATATTCTTTTCTTTCTTTAAACAAGTTAAAGCATCAACTGTATTCTTGTTGTTTTCAAGACCTCGACGTTTTGCTTCTTGTTCCCATTCTGCTGAATACCCATCTCCATTAAATATAATACGGCGATGTTCGGAGATAAATGATTTAACAACTCCCTCGTATGTTTTTCCACTTTCTATCTCTTGTGCCATTTCTTCCATTGCTTTAGCTAGAATAGAATTTAAAATTGTATTTGGTCCTGCAATAGATTGACTAGAACCAACAGCTCTAAATTCAAATTTATTTCCAGTGAATGCAAACGGAGAAGTTCTATTTCGATCTGTTGTATCTTTTGAGAATGTTGGAATAACAGAAACCCCTGTCTTAAAACGACTTATTTCTTTATTATTTAAGGCTTTTCCATTACAGATGTTATCTACTAATTCTTCTAATTCATCTCCCAAGAACATCGAAATGATAGCTGGAGGAGCTTCATTAGCACCTAAACGATGTTCATTCCCAGCACTAGCAATTGACATACGTAATAAATCTGCATTTTCATCAACAGCTTTTATTGTACAAGCCAAAGTAGCTATAAAAGTTTTATTTTGTGCTGGACTTGTACCTGGATTAAATAAATTAATCCCAGTATCTGTAATAACAGACCAGTTATCATGTTTCCCTGATCCATTAACTCCTGCAAATGGTTTTTCATGTAGTAAACAACGTAACCCATGTTTTTTAGCTATATCTTGCATCAATTGCATTAATAAATGATTGTTATCTGTTGTAATATTCATTTTAGCGTATACACAAGCAACTTCATGTTGTGCTGGTGCTACTTCATTATGCTTCGTTTTTGAAGGAATTCCATAACGCCATAATTCTTTATCTAAATCATTCATGAAAGCTCCAACTTTACGTTTAAGACTTCCAAAATAATGATCTTCTAACTCTTGTCCTTTTGGTGCCATTGCACCAAATAGTGTTCTACCAGTTAATTTTAAATCCATACGTTCTTGATAGTATTTATCATCTACTAAGAAATACTCTTGTTCCGCACCTACAGAAGCAGTTACCTTAGTAACATTTTCTCCAAGTAATGGTAATAAACGGCACGCCGCTTTAGATAAAGCATCACATGAACGAAGTAGTGGTGTTTTTTTATCTAATGCTTCACCTGTATACGAACAAAATAATGTTGGAATATATAAAGATCCATCTTTAATAAAAGCTGGTGAAGTACAATCCCATGCAGTGTATCCTCTAGCTTCAAATGTTGCACGTAATCCTCCTGATGGAAATGATGAAGCATCTGGCTCACCTTTTCTTAATGTTTTTCCACTAAATTCTAAAATCGCCTTACATCCTGATGGTTCTAGGAACGCATCATGTTTTTCAGCAGTTAGTCCTGTCATAGGCGTAAACCAATGTGTATAATGTGTAGCACCATTTTCTACAGCCCAAATTTTCATAGCATTCGCAACTACTGTTGCAGTTTCTCTTGATAAAGATTCACCTTTAGCTAACGCCTCATGAAAAGCTTTGTACGTTGACTTAGGAATACGTTCTTTCATCACGTCATCACTAAATGTTAAACATCCATAATCTTCTACTAACTTACTCATATCCATTTATTGGCTTCCCCCTTATTTTATAAAAACATAGTATCATATTTATTTATAATAATATATGTTTATTTGCCGATATTATACAATTATGATGTTCACCTGTCAATAATAATTGATATTTTTTTATCATTTTAATATTTTTTTATCGATCATTATAATAATTATTACTTTTATAGTATAAAAATAAGCTTAGTTCTATAGTAGAGACTAAACTTATTTACATTAAATAATTAAAACTACCAATACTTTGTCAATAAATATTTTTAGGGATAGTTTTAACTAATTAAGTATTGATTAGATCTTTATCTAAATAACAATTATATTTCAAATTGTCATTTAGATTAGAAGGAATAGTATTAACTATTCCTATACATCTATTAAACAGATTTCGCTGCTTCCTTGTTTTGTTGTCTTTCGTAAGCAATTAAGAATGGTGTATAAATTAATACGGATACTACGATTACGATTGCTTGCGATACAGCACCCATGATGTTTGCACCTGTTGCTAGGAAGCCTAGTAAGATTGGTGGAGTTGTCCAAGGTACTGATAGTACTACTTTTGGACAGAATCCTATAACTGTTAATACATAACCAATTAAGATTGTAATGATTGGTGCAATTACAAATGGTATAC
>JBKEBJ010000383.1:0-6030 GCA_047973105.1 Coprobacillaceae bacterium
TTACATTATATATAGAAGCAATTATTAGAAACTTATATGAGCCAAAAATTAGTGAAGTTCAATTACAATTTATTGTTGGCTCATTATTGACTGAATTGATGAATCATCCTGAAAGTATTAACGCATATTCAAGAAATAGTTATGAAAAAACAATAATGAACACGGTACTGAAATATGTGGTTAAGGATTATAAAGAAGGTTCTTTACAAGTATTATCAAAGAAATTGCATCTTCCGGATTATAAAGTATGTAAGATAATTAAAGCTATAACAGGGAAAACGTTTAAAGAGTTAGTACAAGGTGAAAGATTGAAAATTGCAAGTGAACTGTTAGAGTCAACGAGTATCCCAATACTAGATATTATGATAGAAGTAGGCTATGAAAACATAACTTATTTTTATAAAATATTTAAAATAAGATTTAATTGCACACCAAAGGAATATAGAAGTAAAATGCAAAATAGGTTAAATAAAACTACAAAGCAAGACATTAATATCATTCCATAACATTGTTAAGATATGCTTATAAAACTAAAACGGAGGTTAGATTTATGGAAAAATTAGAAAAACTTGTTCTACCATTTGCGAATACTTTGAATAAGAATAAAGTTATTCAAGGTATCTCTCAAGGAATTATGTTGTTGATGCCAGCATTAATGATTGGGGCTCTTGCATCATTAATTCAACAAATTCCTTTTGAAGCATATCAGGATTTTATTGTATCTACAGGAATTTACAAAATGATGCAAGTAGCAGTTAATGTTACAACAAATATGTTAGCTTTATATGCTTCATTTGCGATAGCTTACAAAGTAGTATCAAACGAGGGATATGATGGTATTATGGGAGGATTACTGTCATTAATATCATTTATGATTGTTACGCCAATAGAGACTGTTGGAGAAGGGTATACAGCAGTAAGTTCACTATCATTAACATGGCTTGGATCAATGGGACTTTTCACAGCTATGATTATATCCATATTAGTAGCATATTTATATATGTTTATAGTTAAAAGAAATTGGACTATAAAAATGCCAGATAGCGTTCCAACATTTGTATCAAACTCTTTTGCTGGAATTGTTCCTGGAGCAATTATTGGGATAGTAGTATTATCCTTGTCAGCTATAGCTAGCATGACAGATTTTGGAGATGTTCATAGTCTAATATATGGAGTAATTGGCACACCATTAAGTAATTTGGGTGGCTCAATCTGGACGGCATTATTAGTGTATTTATTGTCTGGGTTATGTTGGTTTTTTGGAATTCATGGAATTGCGGTTATGTCAACTGTACTACCAATTTGGATG
Organism: Coprobacillaceae bacterium; assembly: GCA_047973105.1. Classification (GTDB taxonomy): domain Bacteria; phylum Bacillota_I; class Bacilli_A; order Erysipelotrichales; family Coprobacillaceae; genus CAKVJS01. The sequence continues at coordinate 1,310 of JBKEBJ010000383.1, forward strand.
GCAGCAGACTATGCAAATATTGCTATGATTTCAGCTGGTGGTACTGCAGAAAATCTAGTTACTTATAATTGGGTTAATGTGGCTGGGGGAAATCTAGGTGGGGCAGGTGCAACCATTGGATTAATTTTGTTATGTACATTTGCTTCAAAAAGTAAACGCTATAAAGAAATGGGAAAACTTGCAATTGTGCCTTCATGTTTTGGAATTAATGAACCCGTTGTGTTTGGATTGCCTTGTATGTTAAACGCGACATTAGCGATACCTTTTGTTTTCTTACCAGTTGTATTAATTGGAATTAGTTATTTATTGACTACAGTAGGAATTCTACCAGTTGGGAATGGATTAGGGTCACCTGTTCAAATTCCTATTGTTGCAGGGATGTTTAATGGTGGAATTGTTATGGCAATTTGGCAAGCGGTTCAGATTGTAATCTCTATAATTGTTTACTTGCCATTCTTTAAAATATTAGACAAACAAGCATTAGATGCTGAAAAAGGGGAAGTAGATAACTAGAAATTTAGAATTTGTAGAGAGGATAAAACCTCTCTTTATATTATAAAAGGAGACAAGTTATGGAAATAGTTAAAAAATTATTAAATAATAAAATTGATAATCATATGTATCCATTCTTCTGGCAACATGGCGAAAGTAATGAAAAAATACTAGAGTATATTGAAAAAATTCAAAAAGGTGGAATTCAAAACCTGTGTATTGAATCTAGACCACATCCGGAGTTCTTACAAGATGGCTGGTGGAAGACTATGGATTTCATTATTGCAGAAGCTAAAAAAAGAGATATGAAAATATGGATTTTAGACGATGCTAAGTTTCCTACAGGATTTGCGAATGGACAAGTTCCTGAAAATTTAAAAAAGAAATATGTATATTGTCATCGTTATGATGTAGTAGGAACGTCTAATCAACTGGAATTAGATTTGAGAATGCCCGCGGGAAGAAAGACTATGTATGATGATAGACATAAGTATGATAAAGTCTATAAAATAATATTAGTTGAACGTAATATAAGAACTAATGAATACCTAGATGAAACAAGAAAAGATATAACAAATTGCTTTAAAGACGGATTTCTATATTTAGAATTAGAAAAAAAGCATTATGCCATTTTTGTAATATGTAAAACATCATGTGGTGATGAAGATACAACCAAGGAATATTTAGATCCAACAAGAAAAGAAGCAACTAGAATTTTGATCAATGAAGTATATGAAAAACATTACCAAAGATATAAAGATGAATTTGGTAAAACCATTACTGCATTCTTTTCAGATGAACCAAGATTTGGAAATGCCAAAGGAACAAATCATATTATTGGAAAAAGTGATATGCCACTTCCTTGGAATGAGAATATCGAAGAATTATTAAAAAACAATGGTGTACATGCAATAGATTATCCAAGTTTTTTTGAAGGGAACAGTGATAATGATAAAGAAAAACGCTTTATTTATATGGATGTTGTAAGTCAATTATATAGTGAGAATTTTTCTCAGGAAATTGGAACATGGTGTAAGGAACATAATGTCATTTATGTTGGACATACAATTGAAGATAACAATGCGCATGCAAGACTAGCTTATGGAACCGGACATTATTTTAGAGGAATGCGAGGACAACATATGGCTGGAATTGATATCATAGGTGGACAAATTGTTCCAGGTATGAATTATCACCATGATGCAATGACTACAGGAGGAAGTGATGGAGAATTTTATCACTATGCATTATGCAGGTTGGGAGCTTCAGAAGCAAAGTTGGACCCAAAAAAAGAGGGGCGACTTATGTGTGAAGCATTTGGTGCTTATGGTTGGGGAGAAGGATTAAAAATGATGAAATGGATAACTGATCATATGTTATCTCATGGTGTTAACTATATTGTTCCACATGCCTTTAGTCCTAAAGAATTTCCAGATTGGGATTGCCCACCACATTTCTATGCCCATGGAAATAATCCACAATATCCATATTTTCATTATTGGACTAATTATGCTAATAGATTATGTAATCTACTATCAGGAGGATATCAAATATGTAGAGTAGGAGTATTATATCACGCCTTTAATGAATGGCATGGAGATACAATGTTAATACAGAAAGTATTGAAAGAATTACAATGTAATCAAATAGATAGTAATATCATTAGTGAAGATTATTTATTAGAATGTCAGATCATCAATGATGGCATAGAAATTAATGGATATAGATACGATGCATTAATTATCCCTGAAATAGAATCATTACCAAAAATAATGAATAATTACTTAACTAAAATCTCAAAGAACGTAAATATTATTTTTATAAATAGAAAACCAACTAACTATAGGGGAGAAGGAAAATGTGTAAAATTAGATTCTTTGTCTACTATGATTGGGGATTTAAAGTTAAAAGATATATCATTATCTTCCTATGAACCAGAACTTGTATACTATCATTATCAAAGAAAGGATGGAGAAGTAATGATGTTTACAAATGAAAATGTTATTAATGAAATCCAAACTAGTATTTATGTAGATGGTGAAAAGGAACTTATGATTTATGATGCACATAATAATAAAACATATGCTTTAGACTGTATTTATAAAGAAGGAAAGACAAAATTTGATATTAACTTACACCCTTATGAATCATTAGTCCTAGTTTCTGGAAATACAGATACCCAAAAGGCAAAGAAAGGAAAAATGATGCGAGAATTAGATACACAAATAACCATATCTATGAAAGCATTTAATGAAAGTGAATATCAAGAAGTTAACAGTAATAATCTAAGTAAAGATTTTCCTCGTTTTTCTGGGAATATTATGTATGAGTTTGAACTGGATGTTACTAGTACAAATAAAATATTGGATATTGAAGAAGCCTATGAAATAGTAGAAGTATTGGTTAATGACATTTCTTGTGGAGTTGAGTTTTATTCACAATATACATTTGATATTTCTAAGGCGTTAATTGAAGGAATTAACAATATAAAAATTATAACAACAAATAATTTAGGAAGAAGTCAAAGAGACATGTTATCAACATATTTTCCAATAGAGCCTATTGGCATTATTTCAAATATAAAATTATACGAAAAGAAGGAGAAATAATATGGGATTTCCAAAAGCATTTTTATGGGGTGGGGCAACTGCTGCTAATCAATGTGAAGGAGCATATAATATTGATGGTAGAGGTCTTGCCAATGTAGATATTATACCGCATGGATTGGATAGATATCCAACTATGATGGGACAATTTGATACATTAGAATTTAATAGTAATCATTTTTACCCAGCAAAAGAGGGAATTGATTTTTATCATTACTATAAAGAAGATATTAAAATGTTATCAGAAATGGGATTTAAAACATTTAGATTGTCTATAGCCTGGACACGTATTTTTCCAAATGGTGATGATGAAGTTCCCAATGAAAAAGGGATACAATTTTATGAAAACATTTTTAAAGAATGTAGGAAGTATAATATTGAGCCACTTGTTACAATCACTCATTTTGATTGCCCTATTCATTTAACAAAAAAATATGGTGGTTGGAAAAACAGAAAACTAATAGGATTCTATGAAAAACTAGTTAGAGTATTATTTACTAGATATAAAGGTTTAGTAAAATATTGGATAACATTCAATGAAATAAATGTAATTTTATTTGCCCCATTTATGGGAGCAGGACTAAAATTTGAAAAAGATGAAAATGTATTGCAGTCTCAATACACAGCGGTACATCATGAGTTAGTAGCAAGTGCTCTTGCTACTAAGATTGCCCATGAGATAGATCCTGAAAATAAGATAGGTTGTATGTTAGCAGCAGGAAGTGCCTATCCATATAGCTGTAAGCCAGAGGATGTATTAGAGGCCCAAAACAAAAATAGAGATGGATATTTTTTCATTGATGTACAAGCAAGAGGTTACTACCAAAATTATGCAATTAAACAATTTGATAGAGATAAAATCACAATTCCTTTTATGGAAGGTGATAAAGAATTACTGAGAAAGAACACTGTTGATTTTGTATCTTTTAGTTATTATTCATCAAAAGTAGCATGCAAACATCCAACGAAGTCACAGATGACAGAAGGTAATATGTTTATGGGTGTCAAAAATCCATACTTAAAAGAAACGCAATGGGGATGGCAAATTGATGCATTAGGACTTAGAATTACTCTTAATGATTTATATGACAGATATCAAAAGCCGTTATTCATAGTTGAGAATGGTTTAGGGGCAAAAGATAAATTGGTTAATAATACTGTAGAAGATGATTATAGAATTGAATATCTAAAAGAACATATTAAAGCAATGAAAGATGCAATCGATATTGATGGAGTAGATCTTCTTGGTTATACGACATGGGGGTGTATTGATTTAGTATCTGCTTCAACTGGTGAAATGAGTAAACGATATGGTTTTATTTATGTGGATAAAGATAATCAGGGAAATGGAACAAATAAACGTTATAAGAAGAAATCATTTGATTGGTATAAAAAAGTAATTGAGACTAATGGAGAAAACCTTGGTTAGTGCAAAATAGGATAATAAAAAGGCAACTCACGTTATTACAAATATGAGTGTCTTTTTGTATACTCATATGGAAAGGGGTGAAAGAAAGTATGAACTATTATTTAGCGATAGATATAGGTGCTTCTAGTGGAAGACATATATTAGCCCATATTGATCAAGGAAAGATTATATTGGAAGATATATATCGCTTTAAA
>JBKEBJ010000482.1:0-2085 GCA_047973105.1 Coprobacillaceae bacterium
ATACATGCATTTCATATTCAGCACCAGATACAGTTATTGTCTCTCTATCACTATTTACAAATGTTGTTGATTTTTCAACAATTTTATAAATATATTCACCAGCATTTTTAAAATTTGTATCTGCACTTGCCCCAGCACTATTGTCAACGCCTGGCATTACAACACCTGCACCAATCATTACAGTTTTTGTTCCATTAGGTTGTACTATTCCATCAGTAGAACCATCAAAATTAATTACTACATCAGCAATCGATGTAAATTTACTCGTATCTGTAGTATCGTTATACCCTTTCTTACTTATTTCATAAGTAAATGAAGTGGATGGAGTCGTAGTTCCATCAGCTTTATTTATTTCCTTATAAATCCACACATTATCAAATACATCAAGTGCTGATACATTTGTTTTTATTCCTAAAAACATTGAAAGCATTATTACTAAAGCTAACACTCCTTTTAAAATTCTCCTGTTTTTAATACCAATTCTTTCCATAAGTCTTTCTCTCTTTCCCATTTTTATTTTTTATATTCACATAGTTTTATGTCATATACCTCTTCTTCTAAATATACTAATTACTTTTCCCAGTATATCACTCGTATTTACTGGTCCATACATTCTACTATCAATCGCACTTGTTCGATTGTCAGCTAGTAAAAAAACTTCATTTTCTTGTAATGTTACTGGAAAATTAATACCTTCCACATAAGGTAAAGTTTCTGTATAAATAGCTAATTCTTGTTGTAAAGAACCATTAATGAATAAACCATCTTCTGTGATATCAATTGTATCGCCTGCAACTGCTACCACTCTTCGAATCTGTTTTTTTCCTTCGTACTCTAGAACTACGACATCTGTAGCTACTAATTTTTTATCTAAACGATAATACAATACCATATCTCCATTTTTAATCGCCGGAGACATAGAATTATCTTGATATCGCATCCAACCAAATACAAAAGTAAAAAGTAAAATAAATACAATACTAATAATTCCAATTTTAGCTAATAAACGAAGAATATCTTTAGATAAATTCGGTGGTTTTTTTAATGGTTCTACAGTTTCTATATTCGTTTCCATTTTTCATACACCATTGTTATTAGTGAATCATTATATATAGAAATCATAAAAAAAACAAACATCGAAATAATATAATTTCGGTGTATTCTTACATTTTTCATCACTACCTCTTTCCCTTCACACATTCTTATTCTTTCGTACGTATACTAAGCTAAATTGCTTATCTTAGTAATTTTGCATTAAACTAGCGTACTAACTATTTTTAGTACGCAATGATCTCTAAATATCCATTCAATGTTGTTAAAGGCGTTCTTAAATCATGTGACATTGCACTTATTAGGTCGTAATTTGCGTGTCGTGATTCTTCCTCTTTCTCAATATTTTCCGCTAAAGCAATTCGCAAAGAATCAATTTGTTTAGAAAGAGACGCAATCTCATCATCTCCTTTAATAGATAGTGCGGTATCCAAATTTCCTTCTTCCATCGCTGATACTTCTTTATGTATTTGATTGATATGCTTCATTTTCTTTCTAACAAATATTAATGTTGGTAATAAAAATATTAGAATACTTAAAATAATAGAAAAATAGAAGTAGTAAGAAGAAACTTTAAATGGATGAAATGTATTTACCAATACCTCCGCACTAACATCTTTAAATCGTACTGTTTCATAGTATGGAATCGTTGCACTTTGATATATATACTCATCAAATTGTAACATTAGCGTTTCGATTGGAAAAAAATCACTCCCTAATTCATCTAAAATTGTTGCATAATTTCCAGCAATATATTCTCCACTTTCTTCATCATAAACATATATTGCAACATAGTCATCTTCTGAACTTAATAAATCATTTAATGCTTCTTGTTCTTCTTCTGTTTCCGCATAAAGAACTACATCCTTTGCCTTTTCTTCAAAAACCGCCATCTCTTCTTCAGCATCAAAACTAGTAACTCCAATTTTTTCCATAAAACTGTAAAACTCTGGTCTTAGATACAAACAAATACTAAGACTACATAAAGCTAAAAAGGCAGAAATAATTAGAATAATTAATAATTTTGTTGTTAAA
>JBKEBJ010000023.1:0-17004 GCA_047973105.1 Coprobacillaceae bacterium
AGGACTCCGCATTATAATTGAAGGAACGCATCATCGAGACTAATATTGTTCCAATTAACCCTGCCGCAAATCCAACATTAGATAAATTATACCCCTGATGTACTTGTAAACTTTTCCTAGAAACTGGTGGTAAAATAAATCCAATAAGTACTCCAATTAATACACCCATTAAATAATTATCACTAAACATTATAGCTTCTGTCACTAACGGCGCTAGGGCTGTTCCAAAAAAAGCGATAAATATATACTGTGAGAATTTAGTATGTGTAAACTTACTATACAAATAGGTTCCTAATAATATATTCCATATATTCACGATGTTTTTCCCAAACATTCCAAATCCACCCATTAAAAAGATGGCAGCCATAGCGATACCATTTATTGGTACCTTTTGAATATGAATAATCCCTATCGCTATTAACATTAATAGCCCAGCATTCACAAAAGTTGCTCCCCAACCTGCAATATGAACATAATCAGTAATTAGTTTATCAGAATGAAATATAATGGTTTCTAATCCATTGACTATATCTAATGGTGTATCTAAACAAAAAGCGATAACAATAAAGACTAGACTAAAACAAATTAGAATAGTTTTTAATAAGTTATCGCTATTATCTTTCAATTTTCCTAATAAAGATGGCATCGTAGTCTCCTTATTTTTATTATAATAAAATAGTAATATAAAATAAACAATAAGTCAATTTAATGCAAATATGTTAGTAAAATAAAAGATAGTTTTCACACTATCTTTTACTCTATCACTTCATCTACTTTTAGTTTAGAATTACATTTTGGGCAACGCCCTTTAACACCTGTAATAACCATACGTTTTGTTTCAAATACTTCTACATGTCCACACTTTTTACAACGACATCTAAACATCATTCGATATTGAATAACATGTAAAATAATAAATACTGCAAAACCAAATAGTAAGGCATAAAAGCCAGTGTTTACAAAATCACCAGAAATAAATCCTGCTAATAAGCAAGCTATTAGTACAACCATTGAAATAATCGTTAATAAACGCATTGGTTTCACAAAATCTTTTCTTCTTTTTTTATTTTTCATATATTCTTTCCACCCTTTTTGATATTAGACACATGATTTCATATGGAATAGTATCTAATTCTTTTGCCATTCTCGCTAAACTTAGATGTTCTCCAAATATTTCTACAAGATCATTCTCTTGGATATTCTCATCTACTTGTATCATCATTTGATCCATACATACTCTTCCTACAATAGGATAATAATTTCCATTCGCATAGACCTCTCGCCCTTTATTATGACGAATAATACCATCTGCATATCCAATTGGTAATGTCGCAATATAACAATCCTTATCAGCTGTAAAATCAAATCCATATCCAACTTTTTCACCTTTAGATATTTTCTTTACTTGGACTACTTTTGTATATAATGACATCACTTGTTTATATGTTTTAGTATCTTCTCCAGAAGGTTCTACACCATACATTACGATTCCAATACGACCAATGTTAGAAACATCTTCTTGATGGTATACCATACCTGCAGAATTACTACAATGAATATATTTGAATTTTTTATCTCCTAACATATGATAGAACCCTTTTAATTGTTGATGATAACCTTCTTCATCACAATCAGCAGTAGCGAAATGTGTGAATACTCCATCTACCATAAAAGAAGACTGTTTTATTTTTTGTAATACTTCTTCAAATTCTTCTTTTGATTTAAAACCAATTCGATTCATGCCAGTATCTAGTTTTATATGAATTTTTAATGCTTTATCCTTAGGTATTATACTTTCTAATTTTGTTACGTATTTTATTGAAAAAACCGTTAAAGATATATTATGAGTAATCGCTAATTCAATATCTTCTTTAGTTAGAGGAATAGCACCTAAAACTAATATATCTTTAGTGATTCCTAGTTTTCTTAAATCTAATGCTTCTTTTAAAGTAGCTACGCCAAACATTTCAATATGTGGCATCGTATGTAAATACGAAGCTACTTCCTTATATCCATGACCATAAGCATCTGCTTTAATAATTGCCATAAAAGGCTTTTTAACTTTGTTATACACTGTTTCTATATTATATTTTAAATTTTTTAAATTAATGACTGCATAAGAATCTCGATATAATGACATACACATTCCTCCGATTACTATTTAGTATAATACTTATAAGACTTAATTTCAATGATAAATCATTAGTAATGATTGTTGAAAAGTAAATAAAAGACACTGATTTCTCAATGTCTTTTTGTCTATTTTATACTTGCAGATTGCATACTACTAACAACATTAACCATTTCATCTTTACTTAAATCACTAGAGTATACTTTACATACTATTCCAGATTGAATCATCGTTAATTCATTATCCTTATAAAAGGCTATTCCATCAACTAGTTCAATTACTTCTCCATTAATAAATTCTTCAGAAACAATATCACTAGTGCTTACTACAGATTCAATTATAGTAAAATTCTTTTCTCCAGTAAATTTTAAAATATGATTTTCAGTATCATCAATTGTTGAAACAGTTTCACTTTCTAAAGATGATCCCATTAAAGCAACTGGATACAGAGGTAAAGAACTAGCCACATTAGTATATTGACTTGTACTTTCTTCTAATACTTTTTGTTGATCAAAGTTAGCTGTTTCTAATGAAGCTTCGCTATCAAACTCTGATATTTCTACTTTAATAATTTCTGTTTCATCTTTATCATAAACAATAACTCTTAATGGTACTAATGCTTTAGTAAATTCAATTTCTTGTGATGTTACACGATTATCATTTGGATATGTGATGTCACCCTTAACTATATAACCATCATTTGTTTTTTCTACATCACCAGTATCTAACATATCTAATAATGAGTTATAGATATATGGTTTTGGTGAATTATCAGGCCAATCGCTTTGGAATTTAAATACCTGATTTAAAGTTGGCGTTAGTACAAATACACCTTCTTCATTTTTTAAAATGACTTGTGATTGATTTAGTGACTTATCATATAATTCTACTTTATAAAATTGTTTATCATCTTTTTCTAAGTAGGAAACATTTACCAAATAACTTTTCAATTCGTCATTCTCTAACATTTCCATATGACATGTCATTACGTATTTATCATATTCTTTAGCCTTATCTTTAGTACTATCTAAAGAGTTTGATTTTAATTTAAAAAATCCAAATATTCCAACAAGTACTGCAACTGCTAATCCTATAACGATATATATCTTTTTCATGATTCCTCCTACTATTCCCATCATATGTTTATTAACAATATTTATGTATAATCTATGATGTTTTTGGATAGACTATCTTAAGGAGGTAGTAATATGAATGTAATTCAAAAAATTTCTTTAGTACTTACAATCATAGGTGCTCTAAACTGGGGATCTATTGGTTTATTTAACTACAATATCGTGGACTCTCTATTTGGTAACGGTAGCTTCCCTGCCATGTTAATATATATCCTTGTAGGTATTGCAGGTATTATTAATATTATGTTATTATTCGTAGATTTAGACGGAAAAGAGTAGATATCTTTTTATAAGATATCTACTCTTTTATTATAAACGATGACATTGCACCATTTGTTACATCAATTCTAACTCGATTTTTTACTAATTTTAACATTGGTATATCATGTGTTGAATCTGAATAAGCATATGAATTTTCATAATCAATTTCCATACCTTTTTCATTCAAGTCATCCATAATTCGAATTACCTTTTCTTCATTCTTACAATTTTTACCAATCATTTTATTTGTATAAACACCATTTCTAATTTCTACTTTCGTTCCCATAATACAATCTACTGGTAACGTGCAAAAACGTAAATATGCTTCTACAGATGCTGAAACAATATAAATCATATACCCTTGTTGTTTCTTTTCTTTTAACTCCGCAACAACATTAGAATAATATTTAGGTTCTACTTCTTTTTCAAAAAAGAATTGTAGTTCTTTATCATCCATATGTTTTAGAGGAAACAACAATGATGATTTTGCTTTATTAATTGGTTGATTCCCTAATTTGTGACCTATATAATGCCATCCTACTGCAATAAAATTAAGTATAGCTAGAGGATGTTTTTTTAGATAATACTTTAATAGGTATTTAATAGAATCCCCATGAATTAAAGTATCATCGAAATCAAAGAACGCAAATTTTTGTTTCATTAAGCAATATCCAATGCAATCTCCATCATTGATGTGAATGTTTTTTCACGTTCTTCTGGAGTTGTTTGTACTTCTGTAATTAAATGATCAGAAACTGTTAATAATGTTAATGCTTTTTTACCTAAATAAGCTGCTGTCGCAAATAAAGCATAAGATTCCATTTCTACACCTAACACACCCATTTTACCCCATTTTTGAGTAGAACCTTGATCTGCATGATAGAAAATATCTGAAGATAAAATATTACCCACATGGAAAGAAACATCTTTTTCTTTCGCTTTAGTAACTGCTGCTTCTAATAATCCATAATCAGATATAGCTGAGAAAGTTCCATTTCCTGGTAATTCATATTGATGCGCAAAGTTACTGTCTGTACAAGCTCCTTGTGCAATTAGAATATCACGAATTTCTACTTTTTCTAAGAATGCTCCTGTAGAACCAATACGAATGATTGCTTCTACATCATATGTAGTAAATAATTCATAACTGTAAATCCCAATCGAAGGCATTCCCATTCCAGAACCCATAATTGAAACTTCTTTACCATTATAGGTACCTGTATATCCTAACATATTACGTACGCCATTAAATTGTTTAACATCTTCTAAATATGTTTCTGCTAAAAACTTAGCACGCAATGGATCGCCAGGCATTAATACCGTTTTCGCGATTTTTCCTTTTACTGCTTGATTGTGTGGTGTTGCCATAATTAATTTCCTCCTCTTTTATGTATCCACTTCTATTGTTTAACCTTTGTATCTTTAAAAAGATAACGAGCATTTGTTAGTTCGCTGCCTAAAGATTTCCCTTTAACTGCACGAATTAAATCATCTACGAACTCTTCTCCATCGCCACTACTAAGACCTAGTTTAGCGAAATATCCATCTAATACAACAAATGGTCCATACCCATAATCTTCTTCTTTATTAAAGTCTACTAATTGATCAATTACTGCATCATAAGGTTCTTTTGTTTCGACCTTATCTAAGTTATACATTGTGATTTCCATGTTATCACCAAATTCTTTTTCAATTAATGGTAATACTTCTTCTTCAAACTCTTTACACTTTGCACAAGTTTCAACATAGAAATATAGTAATTGATATGTTTCATCATACGCATTATTTCTTTCTTCACTCTGTTTACATCCGACTAAAGAAAAACTTAATAATAATGCTACTACAATTAATTTTATTTTTTTCATTTTTACACCTCTTATTCCAGTCATTATTATACACTAGCCCCATTTAAAAGTACACCTCGATTACTATAATCGATATGTTATTTTATAGATTTAGTTCGTTAAATTCTTTTTTCTTATTTTAAACAATGATAGTTTTCTGGTTTTTAATATGTCAACATAATTGTAATATCATTGCATAAAAATAATATTTATAATATAATGATAATAGAAAGGATGAGAAACATGAATTTTGAATGGTCTACTAATGATATTATTAAAAAAACAGTAACTATCTATCCATCAAACTTAACTTTAAATAAAGCTGCATGTCAACATTTTGAAAATGTTCAATATGTATTATTAGGTTTAGATAAAGAGAATAATTTACTAGGTATTAAACCTATTAATAAGGATCAACTAGAAGCTAAAATCTATCAGGAAGATCAATTGCATCGTATCTCTATTGGCAAAAGTTATGGTAGAGTTTCTAATAAAAACTTCATTTCCAATTTAATCAAAGATCAAAGATTGGATATTAAAGAAAACCAAGGGATTAAATATACAGCAACATTTGATGTAATCCATCAAATTCTGTTAGTAAACCTATAAGGAGGGGTGTTATGTTGTATATATGGTTAGGTATTATTATATTTAGTGTGATTATTGAAATTATTACAATAGATTTAGTTAGTATCTGGTTTGCGGCTGGTGGTTTAGTTGCCTTAATCGCAAGTCTTTTACATTTAGATCCGGCAATTCAAATCACTTTATTTATAGTTATCAGTCTTATATGTATCATTATTACTCGACCACTTGCGAAGAAATATTTACGTACAGAAATTGTTCGTACTAACTCTGATCGTATTATTGGGAAACATGGTATAGTAACAAAACGTATTGATGCTGATACTAAGGGTGAAGTTAAAGTTATGTCAACAATGTGGTTAGCTACTAGTATTGATAATTCTACTTTAGAAGAAGGAGATTATTGTGAAATATTAGCTATTGAAGGGGTCCACGTTGTTGTTAAAAAAATTATTAAGTAAGAGGAGAGAAAATTATGGAAGGTATAGTACCAGGTATTCTATGGCTAGTTCTAGCAATTGTAGTTGTTTCTATTATTGCATCAACTATTCGTATCGTACCACAATCAAAAGCGTATGTAGTAGAAAGAATTGGAGCATATAATCGTACATGTCAAGTTGGGTTGCATATATTAATTCCCTTTCTTGATCGTGTAGCCAATCGTGTATCATTAAAGGAACAAGTTGTGGACTTCGCTCCCCAACCAGTTATCACAAAAGATAATGTAACAATGCAAATTGATACTGTTATTTATTACCAAATAACAGATTCTAAATTATTTACGTATGGTGTAGAACGTCCTATCAATGCTATTGAAAATTTAACTGCTACAACATTACGTAACATCATTGGAGATTTAGAATTAGATGAAACATTAACATCTCGTGATATTATTAATTCACAAATGCGTTCTATTCTTGATGAAGCTACAGATCCATGGGGAATCAAAGTACATCGTGTAGAAGTTAAAAATATTATTCCACCACGCGACATTCAAGAAGCAATGGAAAAACAAATGCGTGCTGAACGTGAAAGACGTGAAGCAATTCTACAAGCAGAAGGTAAAAAAACTGCAGCTATCTTAAATGCTGAAGGAGACAAAGAATCTATGATATTACGTGCCACTGCTGAAAAAGAAGCGCAAATCGCATATGCCGAAGGGGAAGCAGAAGCATTACGTTTAGTATATGAAGCACAAGCAAAAGGGATCGAATATATCAATGGTGCTTCTCCAGATCAAGCTTATGTAACATTACAAGGGTTTAAAGCTTTAGAAACGTTGTCTAAGGGAGAAGCTACAAAAATCATTATCCCAAGCGAACTACAAGGAATGGCTGGTTTAGCGACAACATTAACTGAAGTTATTAAAGATAAAAAGAAATAATAAGAAAGTAAAAAGGGAACGGAAAATGAAAAAATTAGTATTAAGTTTATGTTTATTATTAGGAGTAATGAGTATTACTGGTTGTTCAGGGAGCAAAGAAGAAATCGTAGAAGAAGCATATCAAGATGATCAAGGATACACAATTAATCGTCGTGGTGAAACTGTAGCATTAGGTGATTGGGAAGTCACTTATAAAGAATCAGGAGCTTCTAGTGCTACAGAAGATCCATCTGTTTATATCAGTATCAATGTTAAAAACAATGGTAGTGAAGCGAATTCATTTACACAATGGATGGATTTTAGTGGTTCTAGTGTAGGAACATATATTGTTGATAAAGCATATGTAGATGTTGAGGGATATGAAGCTGTAAAGATTATGGGTGGTAGTAACTCAGACATCACAGATCAAGATGTAGAAGCAGGAAAAGATAAAGATGGATCTTTATACTTCTCATCACCTGATGTAAGCTCAGAAGAATTTAATGAAGCTGGATATTATCTATTATTAACATATGGTGAAGAATATGTTGTTTTCTTAATTGAAGAAACAAAATATAAATAATTAATAGCTTTAAACCCCACTGAATTTCGCATTCAGTGGGGTTTTCATATACTGCAATTTTTTTATTTAACAGGCTTTTGAATCTTTTTTTTACGTTGATAATCAAACAATAGTAAACCGGAAATAACTAGTGTAGCAATTCCAAATATTATATATGGATAAATTCCACCACTACCACTTGTTGGTAAATCAAATTTTTGATTATTTGGTAAATATAATATTCCGGTTGCATTATCTCTTTTAAAAGCTGGTGGTTTTGGTAACCCATTAGCTGTTGTTATTTTTATTCTATCCTCTTCTGATTGTGTACTATCAATTTTTAATCGCCATTGCCCAAGTGGTGTTTCATATCCTATTGGAGCTTTTGTTTCCACTAACATATAATCTCCGTCCAATAATGTACCAAAATCTACTACACCACTACCATCAGAAATATGTTCTTCTCCCATTGGCACCCAACAATTTCTTGCATCTACAATCGGTTGATTTACTGATGGCTCATGTTCATGAACTATAGTACATTTAAACAATCTAAATTCTGCATCTGACAATGGTACATTATTGGTGCCGGCAATAATTTTAATAAAGTTAAATGGTGTGGTTGGTGGCTTTTTCTCATTTTCAATCGTTATTTCTACTTCTGTATTAGCATCTGTTATCTCAAAATATTTATCTTCATTTTTTGTCCCTGTTGCCCCCATTTTTACATAGTAGGTAACATAATAATCATCAACATTTTGTTCTTCTATATAGTAAGGTGTATTGAATAAAATCCCTTCTATCCCTTCAATAGTTGCAGTAGTACCATTCACTTCAATTGGTACTGTCACAGTATAGCCTTCTCTTAAACTTTCAGTTAATGGAATTAGTTTAATAACAAATGTTTCTGTAACTCCTGAACTATTTAATACCTCTTTAGTTGATTTTATATCTGGTACTGTTTTTGTACTAATTTTTGGTTTATTGATTACTTCAATGTCTACATTCTCATCTCCTGGTTCAAATGATAAATCAATAGAAGCTGAATCACTTCTTTCTCCCTTTTTTATATTATCTTCATAAACTGATATTTTTGAAGTAGAATACCTACTATTTGGAACAAATATTTCTTTCAATGTATAGGTTCCATAAACAAAACCACCTGGTGGTTCCTGGAAAGTAAAATAATCTGATTCATCTGTACTATTCATCTCTAACGAACCTATTGTTACATATTGTTCGTATCCATTTGGACCAGTAAGCATGAAATAAAACTCTTCAATTGGTAGTTTTTTTCTATCTTCAATTTTCTTTTTTACAGAGACAGTAATTGGTGGATCTAGTCGAACAGTTGGTACTAATATTTCTTTTTCATCAGTTAGTATTGATGATTTAACATATGTATAACCATTTGCGACAACCCCTGTTCCTCCATTATTTTCTACAACTGTTGGATTTATTCTCACCGCAACTTTAGTTCCATAAATATCCCCATCTTCAATAATTGGTGGATCACGATATATAGACGGAACCATAATCTCATGCATTTCAATAAGATTTGAATATAAATAGGTTTTTCCATTAGCGAGTACACCTACTGCATCTCCAGGAGCAGCAATTGGTGGATTATCACCACTAATTTGATCTGCGTGTTTTTTATTACCCGCATAGACATCTTTTACTTGTACATCATAAGACAAACGATACCTTCGATTCTCAAATTCAGAATCTTGCGAAATACGAAGATTCAATGTTCCATTATTTTCACTAAGAACACCATTTGTATAAGGCTGCCAGTTTTCAACATCACGATTTGTATATTCAATTGTTGGATTTCCTGAATAATTTACATATTCACTCATTGGATCAATTAATGTTATGTTTGTTTGTTCTTTTATAGTAGTGACACCCTCTATTGTTTTTCGTTCATGTTGTCCTTGATATGTTACTGAAATACGATATTTCCCTAATCCAGAATCAATTACTTGTGCTAATTTTTCACTAGTAAACGATGCTGGTTGAACAATCGGTTTTGGAGCATAAACAGTTGGTACCTTAATGTCTACATTATTCGTTATCTCATCGGATACTAAATATGTCTCGCCATTCGCAATAACACCATCTGTTCCTGTCTCTGGATTCGTTCCACTAGTTTGATCTTTATGTATTTTTTCTCCAAGATATGCATCCTTGATACGTACATAATATACAATACGATACTTATTGTTTTCATTAAAACTTGGTATACTCCATTTTATTACTTCCTTACCGTTGGCATCTTTGGTATAAGCAATACCAGCTTGATTATGACTATACCAACTTCCACCATTATTATAAGATACCTGTCCTTTAATCGTTTCCCCATTGTAGTTATTTACATACTCTACATACTCACTAATTGTATCTGTTAACTCCACTGTTCCATGTTCTTTAATTAATGGTACCTCACGAATATCATTCGCTATTTTTTCAAGGGTTGCGCTTAGATTTTCGGCGCTTGTCCATGCGACATGATCCGTTGAAGTAGCTACTCCATTTAAGAATTTATTTACCCATGCATCATCTTGCGTCATATCTACACCAACAGAAATAACTGTATATCCTTCTCGTTTTAAGTAAGCTGATTCATTGATTGCCGCATTAATCGCATTTTCTCCATTACTCGTACTATCTCCTACTTCATTGTATGGTTTTTTTCTACTTCCATAAAGGCGATTTGGTTCCCCATCAGAAACCATAATAACATATTTGTTCCTATTGTTATCCTTTCTACTTTCTAAAATATCATATGCTCCTAATAACCCTGCCTGTGCATTTGTTGCAGGACCAATAGTTACTCCAGGCACTGAATTACGTAATGCTTCAGCAGTATTACAGTTTTTATATATATTCGAAAATTCAGTAGCGTTACTTGTAAAACCTGTATAAACGGTATGCGATATAGAAAAACTAGTATCCCATCTATTTCCCGCAAAACCAACTAAAGCCATTTTAATATCTGCATCATCATCCCCCAATAGTGTCTCCGTTATCTTATTTAAAGCTGGTTTTGTTTCTTGCCACCTAGTATTCTTTGTACCTCTTGAAGTATCCATACTCGAACTTACATCTAGTACAAGCACAACATCAGCGGGTGCAGATTCCATTATACTCCCTGTTCCATTTTCACCTGTAACTTCTAATGTGATTTCAAATAAATCATCCGTTCCAGCTACTTTTTTTGCACGTTTATCACCTGATAAAGTTGCTTCTTTATCATATTGTAATGGATCTATTCCTCTATTTGTTATTTCTGGTGTTGTATTTGAAGGGACATCATAGGTTGCTTCCATAACCGCAAAACTGTTTCCTGTAAGATCAATATACTCTTGTGATTCTAATACCTTATTATTTTCAATTACATTTACATCATACATCGTTTCTGGCTCTATATTTGGGATATCATCCTCTTCTTGTACTTTTTCTAAAATTTGATTTGTAGTATCCTCTTCTTTTGTAATCTCATCATTAGTTTCTTCTTCAGAAATATCCTCTTCTAATTCATTATTAGTAATTGTTGTTACGATACTAATGATTTCTGTTTCAATATTTTCCTTTTGTTGTAATGATTCTAATTGTTCTGGTGAAATTTCTTGTTCATTTCTTACTGTCTTTATATTCACATTACTTGTTTCAATTATTTTCTCTCTTCCATCATTGAAATTAACTTGTAAAGAACAAGAATAATTACTTTCTCCATTATTCACACTCAAAACATATAATTGTTTTGTTTTTGGGTCTGTAATAACTAAAATCTGACAGTTTTCATTCTTTTCTCCTAACTCTCCTTCTTTATAATGATGTACTAACTTCTTACCCACTAAAAAATCTAATAATTCTTTTTTTATACTATTACTATCATAAGGTAACAATATACTATCAATAATTGCATATAAATCTGGTTCCAGCATATAGTCTATACTTTCTGATACTTCTTCTGGAAGTTTTTCATTATTATCATTATAAATGGTAATCTGTTCTGGTTCCTTCAAAGTAAATGTGTATGATATTAAATCCTCTTTTTTTATTACTTCTTCCATTGCTTTTTGTATTTCTGATTCTTCTATTGTTAGTTCATAATCATATAGCTCTGATGAAAAAGCATTAGTAATAAATATATTTGACACTACTAAAATACTAGTTAACATTCCTATAAGTAACTT
Source organism: Coprobacillaceae bacterium (assembly GCA_047973105.1). Lineage (GTDB taxonomy): Bacteria > Bacillota_I > Bacilli_A > Erysipelotrichales > Coprobacillaceae > CAKVJS01. The sequence goes on from JBKEBJ010000023.1 coordinate 12,082, forward strand.
TCTATATTTCTTCAAATTGATCAACATCCTTTCCTAAACATACCATGCATCATCTGTACTCGATGATATAAGCATTTTGTGCCTATTATCATTTTCTATAGTTATTATAATTGATAAACTTAGGGTACCTGGTACCTCTTTGGTTGAAATATTTTAAATAGATATTACCTTTTTTAAAATTCCATATATAAAAAGAGAATTCTTAAATTAGAACCCTCTTTTAACTAATAAATTATTCTATTTTTAAATTACTCTAAATCTAAAATATCATGTATATGATTTTTATATAAAATAGCTTTTGCACCATAGATATCTTGTATTCCACCACCCATTTCAAGAACATCCGTAGCACCTATAGATTTTAATATATCTTTATTTACTTTATCTATATCTACTACAGAAACACGTAAACGAGTGATACATGCATCTACTTCTTCAATATTTTCTGATCCACCTAAAGCTTCAATAATCTTATGAGCATCATCAACCATGGATGATTTAGTAGTAATTGTATCTGTTACATCTTCATCAAAGTCTTCCCCACGACCAGGTGTCGCAATATTAAATTTAGTAATAAAGAACTTAAACGAAAAGTAATATAGTACTGCCCATATACAACCAATAGGAATTTGAAGTAACCAATTCGTTGCACCATTACCTTGTAAAATCCCAAATAGTGTAAAGTCTATCGCTCCACCGGAAAAAGTATTCCCAATAGATATATTTAATATATCTGCGATAAAGAATGAACAACCATCTAAAAAGGCATGGAATACATATAGTAAGGGTGATACAAATAGGAACATAAATTCAATTGGTTCCGTTATACCTGTAATAAAAGAAGTCAACGCTACTCCTAGGAATAAACCACCTAGTTTTTTTCTTTTATCCTTTGGTACACAGTGATACATTGCTAGACAAGCAGCTGGCAGTCCAAACATCATTGTAGAGAAACGTCCTGCAAAGAATCGAGTCCCTTCTGTAAATAAACCAACATGATCTGGGTCTGCTAATTGGGCAAAGAAGATATTTTGTGCCCCTGCTATTGTTTCTCCTGCGACTGTGGCAACTCCCCCTAATTCTGTATACCAAAACATTGGGTATAGTGACGCAATCCTACAGCTCCACATAAACGCATTAGAAAACCGTAGAAGAAAGTCCCAATAGGTCCAGTTTTCGCAATCACATCACCAGATTCAATTAATAAATTTTGAAATGGTGGCCAAATAATAAAGAATAAGACTCCTATAAATATAGCTGCAAAAGATGTTGCAATGGGAACAAATCGAGAGCCCCCAAAGAAACCTAGTACTTGTGGTAATTCAATATTTTGGTATCGATTGTGTAAATATACACTAACACAACCGACTACAATTGCACCAACTACGCCGGTATCAATCGCATTTCCTTCGGGATTAAAAATACTTAGTAAAGCTGTTATGGTAGCTCCCATGACAAGGTATCCTACTACCCCAGCTAAAGCTGCAGTTCCCTTGTCCTTTTTCGCTAACCCAATACATAGTAACATCGCTAGATTAGCGAATACAACATTCCCTGCTGCAGACATAACTTGGAAAATCCCTTGTAACACTGCGTTATCTAATATAGGATATGCCGTAATTGTTGTCGGATTAGATAATGCTCCTCCTATCCCTAATAATAGCCCAGCAGCTGGTAATATCGCAATTGGTAACATAAAAGCTTTACCAATTTTTTGTAATTGTTTAAACATAATGTTTTCTCCCCTTCTATTTTGATAGTACATTAACAAAACGTGCAGTTATCTGTTGTGGTCGAGTGATTGCTCCACCGACTACTGCAGAATGCACTTGTAAATCAAAAACTTGCTTTAAATCCTCAGGAGAATTAATTTTTCCTTCCGCAATGATTGGAATTTTTAATGTTTCTACTAACTGTTTAATAAATGGAAAATTAGGTCCTTCTAAATTAGTAGAATAAGGCGTATAGCCACATAATGTTGTTGATACACAATCAAATCCTATATCTTGTGCTTCTAATGCTTCTTCATATGTTGAGATATCAGCCATAGCTAAGATATTATGTTGGTGAATTACCTCAACTAATTCTTTTATTGATTCATTATTTGGTCGTTTACGTTTTGTTGCATCTAATGCAATCATTTCACATCCAGTATCTAGTAATTCTAAAACTTCTTTCTTTGTTGGGGTGATATAAATATCAGAGTCTTTATATTGGCGTTTGATAATTCCAATCACTGGTAAAGAAGATACTTTTTTTATTTCTATAATATCATCTACTCCTTGTGCTCGTATTCCCTTGGCACCACCAACTTCTGCAGCAACTGCCATTCTTCCCATAATGTAAGAACTATGCAATGGTTCATCAGATAAAGCTTGGCAAGATACAATTAATGATCCTTTTACATGTTTAAGCATGTTCATGGGCAACATCTCCCTTCATAATAATATTTTGAATGTGTAATGTTAAATATCCAATTTCTCCCTCTGGCAATAAAATTCCATACTTCTCATGGATATGGTTAGCTAACATAGAAGCTAATTCAAATGTTTTTGGATATTCATTTTGTAACGACTTAGTAATAGGATTTGTTAGTGCTATATGATTGCGTTGTCTCTCTAAAGCAAATTTTAGGTGTAATATCAAACGACTGCGTTCTAGTAGAGCTATTTCTTGTGTAAGTTGTAGTTTGTTTTAAATGTATTCCAGGCAATCTTTAATGATGGCGGCATATAAAGATGCTTTCGATACCTTCTTATTTTTTAATGCTGCATGAATATGCATTGTAATAAAGGAAATCTCAGATTTAGGTAAGGTAATCCCTAATGTTTTATTAACATAAGATAACATTGTCTCGGAGAATTGATATTCTTTTTGATACATCATCGCTAGTTCTTCTAAAAATATATTTGGTACTTCAATATTATTTCTATAGCGATATACAGAGAAATTAAGATGATCTAACAGGGCTATATGCAAATATTCATTATAGGTTGTTTTAAATTCTTCTTCTAAATAAACAATAATTTTTTCTGTTACATCAACTATTTCTGGATCACATGAAACGACAAGCTGTTGATACTTAGTTAAGTTCTTTTGGTCTTCCATCACAAAAGATTTCTCAATATTTTCTAATTCAATAACATCATGTTTCTTTTTTCCAAAACCAATTCCGTTTCCAAGTAAAATACAGTCTCTCTTTAATGTAGTATCAAAACATTGCACAATATTGTTATTTAACAAACGAGTAACAATATATCTATTTTCCATTAGAATCACCCACTACTTTTAGGATTACTTCCTTTCCAGCTGTCACTTCCGTATCTATAGGTTATTCTAGATCTATTGATGCTTGCGTTGGGTTGGTGACAATACACATCGTATCTATGACTATTTGTTTTTCCTTTAAGAGAGGTAAATCAACAATAATTAATGGTTCTCCAACTTTTACTGTCCGACCTTCTTCAACTAAGGCAGTAAAGCCTTCACCTTTTAAAGTTACTGTATCAACCCCTATATGAAGTAATACCTCTAAACCATCTTCCCTTCTAATACCTAATGCATGTTTTGTTGGAAACAACATTGTTATTTCTCCATTAATAGGTGATACAATCGTTTTATCTGATGGTACAATGGCGATTCCAGGTCCTAATAATCCTTTTGAAAAAGCTTCATCAGGAACTTTTGTTAATGATTTAACTACCCCTGATGCAAATGCAAAGATTTCCTTTTTTTCTTTCTTCTTAAATAATGTAAACATATTTTTTCTCCTCCTTTAAACACAAAAAAAGCTCACAAAATACAGACATTTTGATGAGCTCATGCCTAACTTATATTGTTAGTGACACGCTACATATTAACTATAACTAAAAGCGTTTACATTGTCAAGCATCTAAATTTATATACCTATTACTCTATAAATCAAAGATAAATTGAATATTATGTTGTTTTGTAATATTTTCAATATCTATGCAAAATTTAGGATACTCTCCAAAGAATGCTTTCCAACGCCCAACTGGTGCACATACTCCTAAATATATTTTTTCTTTTCCACGTGCTGTCTCTATAATGATAACTCGCATGTTTCCATGCTTTGTTTGTGTATATGCTGGTGGGGTCATAGTGATTGATTGGATATCTATCCATTGATATTCTTTATCATTAATGTATATTCCATTCTTGTTCCAAATTATCTTTTCTGGTATTGTTTTCTTTTTGTTATACGCACTAAAAATGAAGAATACTGGTATTAAAAATATCAAGCCAGAACAAATAAAAATAAGAAATATTGTTTGTAATGTCAACATATCCGCTCGACTATTACTATATATTTGATAGAACAAAAAACTACCGATTAAAACACTACCAACAATTGCGATAATACAATAAAATTTAATGAATCCTTGATGCTCTTTAAGCATTTTATCTCTTGGTAAATGATATTCTTCTCTTCCTTGGCTAAGAATGATTGGTTGTACTTCATTACCATCCTCTGATATAAATTGTTGATTACCCATTTCATTTTTTCTAAGTAAGGAGAAAATAGCATCATACGATTTCTTAGACATATTAGGTAATGACAGCTTATATTCTCCATTTGCATCTTGTGCTCTTATTATTCTATCCGTCCCTACAGGTATCCCATTAACACTATGATTGGTAACATGTGAGGCAAATACATACTCAGAAAGCTGCCATACGTATTCCCTACCACCTATTTTTGTGATATGTATTTCTGTATTCGATATGGTTACAGTAATATAGTTAACTAACAACACATATAAAACAGATATTGTCAATGAAACAAAAGTCACTACATATATATATAATTCTTGAAATACTAAACTTACTATTAACATCATTATCATAAAAACAATAATAAATGATCGTATAAGATTCCCAAATAATAATATTGGACTGCTT
>JBKEBJ010000094.1:0-12208 GCA_047973105.1 Coprobacillaceae bacterium
GCATCATTTAAGGCATTGTGCATTGGTAAAATAGTACGTTCCACTAAATCTTTAGTTAAACGATTAAATTGTTCACGAGTAAGACTCATTTCTAGATTTTTTGGACCTTGTGATGTTGTAGTAATAAATGGTAAGGATATCATTGTTGATGTCATTGCAGAAAGCTCAATTTTAGCTTTTTCAGCTGCTTCTTCAATACGTTGAACAGCCATTAAATCATTCTTTAAATCAATATTTTCTATTCTTCTAAATTCATCTAAAATATATTTAGTAAGGATTTCATCAAAATCATCTCCACCTAAGTGGTTATCACCCGATGTAGATAAAACTTCTGTGACACCATTACCAATTTCGATAATAGAAACATCAAATGTTCCACCACCCAAATCAAATACCATAACTTTTTGTCCTTGATTATTCTCTAAACCATAAGCTAAGGCTGCAGCAGTAGGTTCGTTAATAATACGTAAAACTTCTAACCCTGCAATTCTACCTGCATCTTTAGTTGCCTGTCTTTGAGCATCATTGAAGTAAGCAGGTACAGTAATAACTGCCTGTTTTACTTCATCATGTAAATATGCTTCAGCATCTATTTTAAGTTTCTGTAAGATCATAGCTGATAATTCTTGTGGTGAATATTCTTTACTTCCTATTTTCTTTTTATAATTCGTTCCAATTTCTCTTTTAATAGAAGCTACTGTTTGTTCAGGATTTGTTGCTGCTTGATGTTTTGCAGCCTCACCTACCAAACGCTTTCCATCCTTAGTAAAAGCTATAACACTAGGTGTTGTTTTCGCTCCTTCATTATTAGGAATAATCGTTGTTTTACCATTTTCTATAAAAGCCATACAACTATTTGTTGTTCCTAAATCAATTCCAATAATCTTACTCATTCGTTATATCTCCTTTTCACTATCTACAACAACATGTCATTAATACATTCATTAATATAAGACTATAACAACAACTCATTGGATTGGCATTTGGTGCTCCATACGTTGATTGTCTAGTATTTTGATATTGTCCTTGTCCAGCTTGTAACTGTTGCACTAACATTAAATATTGAATATTCATCGGTTCCATTTGTGCTGCAGTTTTAGCGTAATCTAAAGCGCTAATATGATTTCCAATTCCATTCATCGCTACTGCACTATAATAAAACCAAGTACTATTACGTGTTCTAATTTGTTCTAAGACATTAATTGCCTCCTGATGTCTTCCAGCATTAATGTATGCAGCAGCATCATTAAATGCGGCTTGTTCATTACCATTATAATTATAACTAGATTGACTTGTATTATTATAACCTTGTTGGGTGCTACCACCATAGTTTTGATTCGTAAATCCTCGCTTACGTCCATCCATAATTGTTTTATACGCAGTTTGAACTTCTTTGAATTTTTCAGTATATTCAGCTTGATGCACATTATTAATATTTGCATCAGGATGATATTTTTTACTTAATGTCCGATAGGCTTTCTTCACTTCATCGTCTGTCGCACTAGAAGAGATTCCTAATATTCGATATGGATCCATTAATTTGTATCCTCCATTCTTTTCTTCTTTCTCATTTCATACATTGTCCAAACTCCACTATATAAGATATTGCGTATAATTTCAACATTTTCTATAATTGGTAAACACTCAAAGGCCGTTGCACTCTTAGAAATCATTAGTTCTAAAATCATTTGACTTCTTTCTTCAAAGTCTGGTTTTTTATATTCTTTTTGAAAAGGATTAAAGGTCCCTTTTTTATTATCCTCTTCAATATCATCATAAGCATCTAAGAAATAAATGAATTTTCCTAAATAAAAACCTAACTCATATAAATCATTTTTCCACTCATCTTCTTTATAAACACATATCTCACCCATTACTTTTCCAAAACAATTAGATAGTTCATCTAAATCATAGTTTCCACTTGCTTCATATTCATGAATCTGATATAAAGATTTCTCAATAACTTCAATTTTTTCAGGATATTCTTCTTTAATTTTCAAATAACTTTTCTTTAATATTTTTTTATATGTTTGACGAGTCATTCTTTTTTCATCTAGCCAATCATCTTCACATTTATAATAGCTTAAAACAATTGTCATTTTCGCTGCATATTCAATACACTCATTAAAACGTTTATAATACTTTTTAAGTGGATGCATAATACAATTTGATAACTCTTCTTTTGTTTCAGGTTCATATAAACTACTTAATAGAAGTGCTAAAAAGGTTAAATCATAATTTAATGATATTTGTCCTTTATATCCATACATTTCTTTTAATGTTTTACATAGACCACAATAATAAGAATGATAGATATCATACTCTTTAAATTTTAATTCTGGTTTATCAACAACCACATACCCAAACATACTTATGTCCTCTTTTCAAATTGATGTTTACATTTTGGACAAGTTACAACTATTTTCCCTCGTCCTTTTGGCAATCTAACAATTTGATGACAAGAGGAACAACGATAGTATTTGTTATTTGGATCTTGTTTTCTTTTATTGTGTAATGTTTTCATTCTTGTAATTGGCGCAAATAATTGTAAGAACTTCTCATTCTCTTGATTACGTTTATACACTTGTCTAGAAAACATTCTAAATATCGCTAAAAACCAAAACACGTATCCTATAATCGTTAAAACACTTCCTGGTATAAAGATATTAACAACAAAAGCAATGATACATAAAACCATCAATGTTTTATTAAGATCATCTACACCATATCTTCCTTGCATAAATGCATAAAATTTTTCTCTCATCTTTAGCACCCCATTTATTTGTAATAGTATAAATTCTACATGTTAACTACTCGTGAACATTTGTAAATATTTAGTAAACTACAAAAACACTGAGACTAATTTCAGTGTTTTTTATTACTATTTTATAAATTTAAATTTATGTCCCGGTTTAACTAAATCTAAAATTATCATTTCATTATCTGGAATTCTACCAATATAATTTCTTTCTCCATCATTTGGTAAATCATCTCTTAATACAACTTGTAACTCACCACGATAATGACCTAAATTATCATTAATAATAACAATATCTCCTCTTGAAAAATACATTGGTTCATGTTTTCTAAAAGGAATTGAACTATCTTTATAAATAATTCTAGTCATAATAGAACGCAACATGTAATCAGGTGCATCATTTCGACCTGAATGATCATAATTATAAAGAATTTCTTTTTCTACCTGTGTTAATCCACTAGCTTCTTCTATTTTAAATGATACCTTTGTTAGATTTATAGAACCCATTTCTTTTAATTCATTCTCGGAAGCAAAAGCATTACCAATAATAATATCATCAATTTGTTTTGTCGCAATTAAATGCCTTGTCTGTACATCAATTGGTAATTCTCTATGTATTTCACATGTTGGCAGTCCTGCTTTTACAGGCCAAGGTCCAAATGTATCCTTCTCATTCGAACTAACAAAAGCTGCTGTTGTTACTCCTAGTGTACTCCATTTCTTATTGAAATCCATAAATGTTTGCCAACCCAGTCCTGTGTATCTTTGAGGAAAGAAATTATGACAAATCATAAGGGCATCTTTTTCTACACCACTATTGATTAATAATTCAATTCCAGTATCAAAGCTACCATTAAATTCAACTTTAATTCCATATGGGTTTTGTGCAACCAACGCATCCATCATTGGCCCAAAACTAAAATCTAAACGAATAACATCAACATCCATATCATGAAAGGGTTTAATATTAAAAGCAGATGCTCCTAAATGTTCAAATACTTTTGGATTAGTATCAACAGCTACTTCAAATCCTAAGCTATGAGCTTTATCCATGAAACGTTTAAATTTCTTCATAATTTCTTCTTTTGGCTCATCAACAGATAATAAACAAGTAAATATGCGTTTAAAACCATACTTCGCTGCTAGTTCCATATATGCAAAATCTTTTTCTTCTGTTGAATGTTCTGGATATAATGATATTCCTAATCTTCTCACTGTACTTTCCTCCTTCTACATTTCTTATGATACATTATACCAAATGATTTTTAAAAATAACAACATTATCATACTTATTCTATATCTATTTTATATTTATTTTGGATTCTCTTATAACATAGCTCCTAGTATCATCTACTCAAATCATTTCATACTAAAAAAGATATAGTTTTCACACTATATCTTCTTAATAGAATATTTTAATATATTTGTAGTACCAATATTTAAATATAGACATTTGTTTAATACTATTTTGATATATCTATATATATATATCATAAACAAACTGTTTCTCTTCTTTCGATATTTCCTGCTTTCCAAACGCCACTTTTTGTAGTATTTGCATCATCCTATCAGCTTCTATCTTTGTAATCTCGGGAATAGTCGCAATTAATACAGCATTAAAGTTTTCTTCCAATCCAATATATTCTTTCATTCGTTTTGTACTATGTAATATATCTAACATTCTTTTAAATTGTTTTGTTACATCTTCGTTTCTAATTTCAATTACTTTTTTCTTTCTACGATAACGAAGTATTACAAGTATTCCTATAAAAGTAATAACTCCTAGCATGATTTCTTTATAGCTATAAATTAGCGATTCAATTTCTGTTATTAAATTTGTATTATTAGTTGTATTCGTTGATACTTCTTTAGTTTCTTCTTTTGGAGTTGTGTTTACATCTTTATCATTATCTATATTATTTATATCCGTATTTGTTTCTACTTGTGTTGATGAACTAGTATTAGGTGGTGTAACCTCTACTGGATACCATCCCTTATTTTCATCATATAACTCGACCCAAGCATGTGCTGATTTATCCGTTATATCTGCTTTATAACTACCATCATCTTGTTCTTTGAACTGTGAAGGAGAAGCAGTATAACCTGTTACATAGCGAGCAGGAATACCGTATAAACGATACATTAATGTCGCAGTTGAAGCATAATGTACACAATATCCTTTTCCGCTTTCAAATAAGAAATATTCCGTAATTTCTTCCTCCTCTGGAATATTTCCAGGTCTTAGTGTATAAGAAGTATTTTCATGCAGTGTTTCCTTAATAAAAGTTGTAATATCCGCAACATTGGAGAATGGATTACTCTCACAAAGTTCTTTAATACGAGGTATTCTTTCTATTGGAACATCTAAATATTCTTCTTTTATGTACGTATGATAATTTTCTTCATCATTTGTATATTCCTTATAAATAACATCTCTTGTCAATATATCAAATTCTTCTTGTTCATAAGTCCTAAAATGATGTATCCCTTCTTCTTTACTCTCAAATTCAGATATATAAGGTGCATACAAGGAATAATCATTATTTCTCAATTCGGATATACCTATTTGATTTCGCACCCCTGATTCCTCACTATCTGCTTCTTTTGCGATAAAATAGCCTTTATGTGTAATAGGATTCCAACTTCTTTCATAGACATTCGAATATAGCGATGTAAAAAAATGTGTTTCATTTATCTCATCCCAACGTTCTCCATCATAATCTCCACCTATATATCCTTTCAAATACATTGTTTGTTTGGGTAATTTACTTGTTGTTACTATTAAATCTTTTCTATTCGTCTGAATTAGATTTCCACGATTAATATGGCCACTATCAATTTTAACATCAACCCTAGATAATACAGAATCTTCTAAATCAGGAACAAAGGTATATAATATTTCTTTTCCGATAACATTCGCATTATCCATTAAACTCTCCATATTAGAATCTGTACCTGCTTGTATAGAGAATAATAATAGAAATATAGTAATACAAGTAATAATCCCAGATATACTACGTGTATTTTTAGATGTATTGGAAATATAAACTACATTTTTCTTATACCCTTTTCCTAATAATGCATTGATTCCAAAACAAAATATTAGAATAACTGTTACATTTAATAATGATGGCTTTTGTTCCATCATTATCTCTAAGAATAAAGTAATGATAGGGAAGAAAACAAGCCAACTCTTTCTACGTTTTTCAATAATTAAATAATACATTACTATACATAGTAATGACATTAAGATAATAATATAAACAGTCGTATCTTTTGGATAGTTAACTACATCACCAAGAATCACACCATATATTCGATTCATCCTAGAAACAAATCCCTGTAAAAAATAGAAGAATTGTTGTAACACAATAAAGAAAGTTAGACTAAAAATAACTCCCCAACCCAAAAATATATAACGTAATCTCTTCCGTTTTCCAAAACATATACACCATATACCCAAAATCATTACTCCAAGAATAACATAAACAATTATTGGATTATATGATAATGAAAAAGTAATTGTTAATGATTGTAGAATCCCAAAGATTCCACACATGAAACATAATAAGGTAAGTATCCAATAAAACTTTGTATTTTCTACTAGTAACGGATTTTGAACTACATCGTTCTCTACTTCCATAGTTATTGTTTGTTTTATATTCTTAGCCATTTTTCCTGTAGTTCCTCTTCATAATTTTCTGTTGTATATGTAAGAATAGGCTTTTCAAAATAAGATAGCTGTAAACCAGTATTGAAACATAAGGATTCTTTACTAGTTATTTTCCATTTTTCATATTCTTCTGTTTTAATAAAGTCTAAATTTTTGGAAGTTTCAATTAACTGTATTATCATTTTTACATAATCCAATTTCGTTGTTATTATATATTCGTATTGTCTATTAGTATATATATCAAACCAACTTATACTATGTTTTATATCCGTTTTCAATAGTTCTAAGGCTATCGCTGTTACTATTTCAAAAAAGGCATCCCACTCATATAAAGACATCATCTCTTCGTAATATAAATCTAAATGAATAGGAATTACATACGATTCTTCATCAAAATATTCCTTTGTCCACACCTCTTCTGTTTTAGCAGTTAATTTCCAATGAATGTGTTTAATGGAGTCTCCATCTTCATATTCTCTTATATGAAAATCGGTTATATTCATTCCTAATTGATTTGTATCTTTATTGTTTTGAATAGTATCTATAAAATTACTACTCAATATCATATCTATTTTATTCTCTTTAGGTAAAACAATAATTTCTTCTTTATATTCTTGTTTGAGTTTTCGACAAAACAAAGATAAATAATCATAAATTTTAATATTTTTTATTTCTATTTCTATATTTCCACAATGCTTTGAAGATATATCAAAATCTAGATATACTTCATCTTTTCCTCTAATTGCCCCAGCTCCATTAACTATAGTGTTACCCTTTGAAGAAGATAAACAATTTTTATATGACCATTGTAGTTCAAAAGCGTTTATAGGTAGTATAGAAGTATTCTTCACAACTATATATCCCTTCACTTTATTATCACGCAAGACAGTTTTAGAGTCGATTTTTAAACGGATATGTAAATTCCACGCTAAATAAAAGGATTGTATAAAACAAATAACAAACAACAATATTTCTATAAAAAACACAAGTAATAAGGCAGGACTCCAATACATTCCTCCCATATAGAAAGTAATAAACACTAAAAGTATATATAATACTTTCTTTAGTATCTCTTTACTTCCAGATTTTAGGTTTTTCAACATTCTCAATAATCTCATTTATCACTGTATCTTTATCCAAACTTTTTACTTGTGCATTTATATTTAACTCTATTCGATGTTGAACAACTGCTTTAAATTGTTTAGCTACATCGTTTGGAGAAACAAATTCTTTTCCTTGAAGCCAACAAATAGCTTGTGTCATTTTAACCAATGAAATAGTTGCTCGAGGGCTGGCCCCTTCTTTTATTTGTGGATTTTCTCTTGTCGCTGTTACTAGCCTTACAATATAATCATATACAATATCATCATATACAATATCATCAATATATATTTTCTGTACTTCCTGTTGCATTTCAAGAAAATCTTCGATAGAGAAAACAGAATCTAACTTATCAATTTTAGTACTACTATCCATTCCTTTAGCGATTTCTATCTCACTCTTAAAATCAGGATATCCCATTGTTGTACAAATCATAAATCGATCAATTTGAGCAGAAGGCAACATTTGTGTCCCAGCACTTCCTAATGGATTTTGTGTAGCGATAACTAAAAAAGGATTAGGAACCTCCTTTGTTACACCATCAACTGTAACTTGTTGTTCTTCCATAACTTCTAATAATGCAGATTGTGTTTTAGGAGAGGTTCTATTGATTTCATCAGCTAACAATAAATTACAAAAAACACTTCCTTGTTTATAGACAAATTCATCAATATCTTTGCGATAAATATAAAATCCTGTTAGATCTGATGGCAAGACATCTGGCGTGAATTGAATACGCCCACTTTCTAGTCCCATTGCCTTAGAAAAAGCCAAAGCCATTGTAGTTTTTCCAACCCCTGGAACATCTTCTAATAGCACATGCCCACTAGCTAAAAAAGCGGCTGTAACTTGTTCTATTAATTCTTCTTTTCCCAATATTATTCGATTTACTTCTCCCATCATTTTTATTACTTTTTCTTGATTATTCATTGTTTCCTCTCCTCCTAACATTCTTATTTAAATTCTACTAGATATAATGCTAGGTGTAAAAGAAAAATATCTTAATATACACTTAATGTACATGAAAAAAAACAATGTATTTTACATTGCTTTTCGATCATTAGAATTTCTCTATATCTTCATTATAATCAACATCATCTCTTCCAAAACCAAATAGAGAGAAGAATTCTTTTCTATAACCATCAATATCTGTTAATTCATCAACTGTGTCTGTTGTTATAGTTGACCATATTCTATCTACTTCAGCTTGTACTTCATCACTCATCTCGTAATCATCCATACGAATACGTTTATCTTTAATATTTATATCGGCTTTAGATGAATATAAGTAATCTTTGAATAATCTTTCAATTTGTTCAAAACACCCCTCATGATTCCCATTTTCTTTCATTATTTTATATAGTAATGAAATATAAAGTGGTACCACTGGAATCGCAGAAGAAGCTTGCGTAACTAATGCTTTATTCACTGATACATAGGCTTTTCCTTGTAATGGTTTTAAAATATCTGTAATTGGTTGACAACTATCCCATAGATGATCCTTTGCTTTACCAATTGTTCCATCTTTATAAATTGGATGGGTAACTGAGGGACCAATATAGGAATAGGCAATTGTTGTTACATCATTGGCTAATACATCTGCCTCTAATAGTCGTTCTATCCATAATTGCCAATCTTCTCCACCCATTACCTTGACTGTATCCTCAATTTCTTGAGTGCTTGCAGGGGTGATTATCGTCTCGCTAACCTCTCCAGAATGAAAATCAACAGTCTTATTGTGATAATCATGGCCAATAGGTTTGATCACTGATGAATACGTAGTATTTGTATTTGGATCTGTTCTTGTTGGTGCCGCTAAGCTATATATTAATAAATCAATCTTCTCATTTTCAAACATTTCTTTACAGGCAATAATAACTTCTTCTTTTGTTTCATTAGAAAAAGCATCACCATGTATTGTTAGAGTTGGTATTCCATTTTCTTCCGCTAAACTATCAAATGCTATATTATTATAATAGCCAGCTGTCGCCGTATGTTTTTTAGAACCTTCTTTTTCAAATGAAACACCTATTGTTTTAGCACCATAGGCAAATGAAGCAATAACCCTAGAAGCTAGACCATATCCACTAGAAGCTCCAATAACTACTACATTTTTTGGTCGTTTATCTTTTACTATATTTAGTGCACTAGCTTTTTTTACCAAATCTTCTACATTTTTATAACACCCAACAGGATGTGCAGTTGTACAAATAAATCCTCTATATCTCGGTTTAATAATCAAAATTGTTTCCCCCGTTCATTTCTTACTACTAATAACATAAAAAATAACACACTGTTATATACCTGTCAATATCTAACAGTTAAATACTATAATATATAAAATACTACAATTCATTATTTTTATACTTTTTCTTAGTATAATCATTATATCTTATCCTATTCTTTTATGATTCCATTTTATAATAAAAAAACTTAGATTTTTAATCTAAGCATTATCTTGTTTCTTTTATCATATTACATATGAAACGGGGTTTTGATGTAACCATTGTTTATATAGAAACAAGATAATTAAATATCATTAATTGGTATTCATATGTCAATAGATTTTAGTAGAAATACCTTTTTAATGATAATACCATTCTAGTACTTTTATTTACTTTAGTCAATATTTTTACTATGATTCTAATGCTTTAAGTGCTGCATTGACTACATTATCACCTTTCATCAAGCCATAATCTTTCATATCAATAATTTCTATTGGTATTTTTCCTTTTGAAACAGATTCTAATTTTTTCAATACATGTCGTACTTGTGGGCCTAGCATAATGATATCCCAATCAAACATTTCTTTCTCTACAACCGTAATTGGTACTGCATTAATTTCTACATCTAAATCTATACTTTTAGCGTATTTCTCCATATTAGTAACCAGTAGACTTGTTGACATACCTAGATTACATACTAATAATATCTTTTTCATTTTATTATCCTCCCTATCATATTTAAATTAATAATATAGAAACGTTTTGAAGCATATGAATTAACATTAAATGATATACTATTAATTTTATTGTTTTAAAGGGGATAACCTAAAAACATTAATACTATACTTATGGCTGTTATTTAATATTGAAACATATGCATCGTCGTCTCTAATTACGAAACAAATTAATGTTTACAATATTAAAATAACAATAATTATCTTTTTAATCTATACAATATAAATAATTGAAAAAGAAGTAACAAAGAAAAGTAGTTACGAAGTGAAAAAGTGAGAAAAAGAAATCATTAGATAATAAATATAGTATTAATTACTTACTTCGATTCCAACCTTTTGCATTTTCTCTAGCATTTATAAAGTCTTTATAAATACCTTCTTTGGTTATCAATTCGTTATGATTCCCTGATTGCTTAATTTCTCCTTGTGCAATTACTAATATCTTGTCTGCATTTCGAATAGTGTTTAACCTATGAGCAATAACAATTAATGTTTTACCATTACATAATTCTGAAATTGCTTCTTGAATATAACTTTCATTATCTGCGTCTACACTCGCTGTTGCTTCATCTAGAATAACAATAGGAGCATCTTTTAATATACATCTAGCGATTGATATTCTTTGTTTTTCACCTCCGGATAATGTTGCACCGCCTTCTCCAATTACTGTATCAAAACCTTCTGGTAACTCCATTATAAAGTCATAACACCTAGCTTTTTTAGCTGCTTCCATAACTTCTTCTTTTGAAGCATTCGGTCTACCCATACTGATATTATTATAAATTGTATCTTGAAATAAATATACTCGTTGAAAGACCATACTAATGTGATCCATTAAATCCGCTAATGTAACATCTCGAATATCTTTTCCACGAATTAATATTTGACCTTCTTTAATGTCCCAAAACCTTGTAAGTAAGTTAACGATTGTTGATTTTCCTCCACCAGAAGGCCCAACAAGTGCTAACATATTATTCTTTTCTAATGTAAAAGATATATCATGTAATACTTCTTTTTTATCATATGCAAAACTAACATTTTGGAATATTACTTCTGCATGCTTACTTTCTTCTGGAATTTTATCTTGCCCTTTGTCTTGTAATTGTTTTTCTGCAAATACATCTTCAATACGATTCATACAACTATTCATAACAGTTAATCTTGTGCTTTGACCATATAATGCTTTTAATGGACCAAATAAATCAAAAACAAATAACGATACTCCAATGATAAAAGGCACATCCATCATTCCTTGATTATATAGGTATATACTAAGTGATAAAATAACAACTGCAGCCATACCATATAAAATATTAAGTCCTCTTTGCCAAGGGGTATGGTTCTCTTCAAATTCTATACTTGTCCGACAAGTTTCTTTAAAGTTATTCATTAAATCATTTGATTTATCTCCCAATAAATTATAGGTTTTTATAATTCCAATTCCTTCCGTAAAATCTAACACTGCATCCGTTAAATTCTCACTTTGATTTTGACGCACTGAGGAATCATGTAATGCTTCTTTTTCCATCCCTTTAGCTATAATCATCATTATAATTGTTAATATTAAAGATGTGATTCCTAACCATACATTTATGAAAAACATGAAGACAATCATAATCGTTTCAGCAAAAATGTAACCCATCATATCAGCAATTACTGACATACAATTTTCCTCAACAAATACCATATCAGTTGATAATACAGAGCTTATTTTTCC
>JBKEBJ010000114.1:0-8398 GCA_047973105.1 Coprobacillaceae bacterium
AATGTACCAGTGTTTATTTTTAATAAAACAACATTTGATAAAGCAGGAATTGAAATTCCAACATCTTGGGAAGAACTTGAGGCTGCAGGTCCAGCAATGCAAAAGGCTTTAGGTGATACATATTATCCATTAAGTACATTGATGCCATATGACTTATTTTATGAATATACATATGAAGCAACTGGTACTCCTATTTTTGATGAAGATGGAAACTTTAATTGGACTAAAGAAGATATACTTGTTGGTTTAAATGAGTATCAAAAATTAATCGATAATAATGTTATTCCCTCAACAGAACAGGCTCCAGATGAAATGACTCAAGGTGATCCACAATGGATTGATGGAGAATGGGCTGGTGCAATAACATGGAGTGGATCAGTTACTTCTTGGCAAGATTCATTACAAGAGGGTGACGAGATTGTTGTAGTTCCTACATTATCGATGGAAGGTGCAAAATCATCTGGTAAAGTAATTAAACCTGCAATGTCATATGCAATAGCTGACAATTGTGAATACAAAGATGAAACAGCAGACTTTTTAAATTGGTTTGTATCTTCAGAACCAGCAACACTAGACTTAGGAATGACAAGAGGTATGGTTGATAATCCTGATGCAATAAAAATTTTAGAAGAAAATAAAATGTTAGAAGGACCTGCGTATGAAGCTTATATCACAACAAAGGATATTGAATCTGCGCCTATGCCTTTATTATCAGGAGATACAAATAGTGTAATTCTTGATGGACTATCGAATTTACGTTATGGTTCAAAAACATCGGATGAAGTGGCAGATGATATCTATGCAGAGTTTACAAAATAAGGTTTAAATAAGGAGGACTTGTGTCAAAAAAAACACCATATATATATTTAACGCCATGGTTGATTGGACTTGTTGTCTTTAAAATCTATCCAATGATTGAAACAATTGTATATAGTTTTACGGATTATTCATTAATGAATAATCCTCAATTTGTTGGTTTGGAAAATTATACAACATTATTTCAAAATCCAAAATTTATGATATCACTGACCGCGACTTTAAAGTATGTGATTTTAACTGTTCCATTCGCATTGATGTTTGGACTATTTATTGCATTTATACTTAATTTTAAAATTAAAGGAGTAGGCTTATTTAGAACGGTATATTATATACCATCATTATTGGGAGGGAGTGTTGCTGTAGCAGTGCTATGGCAAACGCTTTTCCTCTATGATGGTCCAATTAACAATTTTTTACAAGTGTTTGGAGTTGAACCAATTGGATGGTTCTCGGATCCAAATGCAGCAATCATTTCATTGTCATTATTACGACTATGGCAGTTCGGTTCAATGATGTTAATATTTTTAGCAGCTTTACAAGGGGTTCCCGAAGAGTTATATGAAGCAGCACAAATAGAGGGGGCATCGAAATTGTACATCTTTAAACGTGTTACAATTCCAATAATTTCTCCTGTAATATTATTTAATGGGGTCATGGCCTTAATTGGAGCGTTTCAAGAGTTTACAGCCCCATTCATCATAACTAACGGGGGACCAGAATATCATACATATTTTTTAAATATGTATATTTATGAAGAAGCATTTACATATTATAATTTTGGTTATGCCTGCGCACTATCATTAATACTAGTTTTAATAATACTAGCAGTTACTGTTGTTGTGTTTGCATTATCCAAGAATAATGTATTCTATTCAGATTAAGGAGCGAAATGAAGAAAAAGATAAAGACATTATCAAGATATCTAATTTTAATTGTAGTGGGTTTACTTTTGATCTATCCACTATTATTCATGATTTTTGGTACAGTAAAAACAAATCAAGAAATATTTACTTCACTTAAATTGCTACCTGATGAATGGACAATTTCACCAATTGAAGTATTTAAAGAAGGATGGGATACTGGAACTCAATTTACTATGACAACATATTTTTTAAATAGTTTTAAATATGTTTTTGTGAATATAATATTTACAGTAATTTCAGTTGTACCGACAGCATATGCAATTGCTCGTTATGAGTTTAAAGGTAAAAAAGTTGTGTTTGCATTAGTGATTGGTACCTTATTGGTACCAGCATCATTATTCACAATACCATTATTTGTTATGTGGTCCCATTTAGGGTTAACAAATAGCTATATACCTTTGGTATTACCAAGTTTATTTGCTACAAATTCCTTCTTTGTGTTCATGTTAATTCAATTTTTCAGAACGATTCCACGTTCATTGGATGAAGCATCACTTATTGATGGGTGTAATTCTTGGCAAACATTAACGAAGATCCTAGTTCCAATTATAAGTCCAGCAATAATAACGGTTGCATTACTAACGTTTGTATGGGGAATGGCAGATTTCCAAGGTCCATTAATTTATATTTCATCAGCTGCAAAATTTCCTGTTACTTTAGCGATTAAGCTACTTTTTGATGCAGATGTTACAGTACCATATAATGTGGTATTTGCAATGTCATTAATATCATTAATACCATCAGTAGTTGTATTCTTTAGTGCACAAAAATACTTTGTTGAAGGGTTGTCATCAGGAGGTGTTAAAGGATAATGAAAATTGGATTTAGATGGTTTGGAGATAATGATTATAAATTGAGGTATATACGACATATTCCTAACACAACTGAAATAGTATGGTCATTGCATCAAAAAAATGCTGGTGAGTTATGGGAACCAAAAGAAGTGGCTAATGAGATAAAAAAAATTAATGATGCTGGTTTTATGCATCATGTCGTTGAAAGCGTGAATATTCATGAGTCAATAAAAATAGGATCGAAAGATCGAGATAAATATATAGAAAACTATATAGAAACGTTAGAACATCTTGGGATAAATGGAGTAAAGGTAGTATGTTATAATTTTATGCCAATTTTCGATTGGACAAGAACTGAATTATATAGGGACTTAGAAGATGGATCAACATCTATGTATTTTAATAATAGAAAAATATCTAATATAAATCCATTAGAATTTAAAGAAGAATTTCTAAAAATCTCAAAAGACTATGAATTACCAGGATGGGAAAAAGAACGACTTGAAGAACTTTCAAGTCTTTTTAATATATACAATAATATAAGTGTCGAACAACTTTGGGAAAACCTAAAATATTTTATTGACAAGATAATTCCAACTTGTGAAAAATATGATATAAAAATGGCTATTCATCCAGATGACCCAGGTTTTGAAATATTTGGTTTACCTAGAATGATTGCCACCAAAAATGATATTGAGCGATTATATGCAATAAATGAAAGTCCATATAATGGATTAACATTTTGTACTGGCTCATTGGGATCAAATTCAAAAAATGATCTACTAGAACTCTTGAATTTCTCAATGAGCAGAATACATTTTGTGCATCTTAGGAATATCAAATTTTTAGGTGATAAAGAGTTTCAAGAAGTATCACATCTTGAATCTGACGGAGATATTCCTGTTGTATCAATAATGAGGACTTTGTTAGAAAATAATTATGAAGGATACCTACGACCTGATCATGGGAGACATATTTTTGGAGAGGAATGTCGTCCTGGATATGGGATGTATGATAGAGCTTTTGGAATAATGTATGTTAATGGTATAATTGACGGTTATAGATTGGAGAAAATCAATGAAAAATAAAAATATAGTAATTACAGGGGGAAGTGGAATCTTACTATTCCCCCTAGTAATCCAACTAGCAAAACAAGGTAACAATGTAATTGCAATTGGTTATGAAGAAGTGTGTCCTAAAATTGAAGCATTAAATGTAGATAATATTGAATATATGCAATGTAATGTATTATCTGAATCGGCGGTTGAAGAGCTTACTGATAAAATAGAAGAAAAGTATAAGAAAATTGATGTATTAATAAATGGTGCTGGAGGAAATCATCCAACAGCTAGTACATCATGTGAAACATATAATCTTGACAATAGTGATATAAGTAATCAAGATTTTACAAAGTTAAAATTAGAAAATTTCAAAAAAATTAATGATTTGAATTTTTTATCGGTAGTATTAGTAAGTCAAAAAATGATTTCATTAATGGTTGAAGATGGTGGAAATATTCTAAATATTTCTTCAATGAGTTCAGCAAAGCCAATGACTAAAGTGCCTGCATACAGTGCGGCAAAAGCATCTGTAGATAATTTCACAAAATGGATGAGTGTATATTTTGCTGAATCAAATATAAGAATTAATTCAATTTCACCAGGATTCTTCCTAACAAAACAAAATGAAAAACTTTTAATGAACGAAGATGGAAGTTTAACTGAACGTAGTGAAAAAATTATTACGCATACTCCAATGAGGAGATTTGGTGTGCCTGAAGACTTAGTTGAGCCTATTGAATTTTTAATAGATGATGATAAAGCTAAGTTTATTACTGGAATTACACTTGAAGTTGATGGAGGGTTTTCAGCTTACGCGGGGGTATAATGAAAAGAAAGAGATTAATATCGGCATGTATAGATTTCATACTATTAAATAGTGTATATTTTATCATGCAAGGAGCGTTTTTACCACTAGGAAAATATAGTGACATAACTGTAGCAATTATCTTATTTTTATTTATTGTTGTTGTATATGGAAAATATAATGGAATAGGCCATTATTTGATGGGAATTGAAATATACCATAAAAATGCACTTACTGAGATTTGGAGATATCCTATTACAAGAATAATGATATTTGAATTAGTAATTGGTATGTATTTTACAGTGTTATATTCCATGTTTGGTTCATTAGGGTTATTTATGTTTATATCAGCTATACTTGCGCTAATTTGTTATACAATCCTCCATTTGATATTATTTTGGGTGAACAAAGACTATTGGAATAAGAAGTTGAATATTAAGTATACAATACAATTTAAAGGAGAGCTATGAACAAACTTTGGATGAATTATGAAGAAATGACTTTTGAAGAGAAATACAGTAATATAGAAAACGTGTATATTGATGATAAGTGTCCATCAAAAAATCACATAATAGAAGAAATTAATTTTATTCTTAATCAAGTTGGAAAAAAAGTTGAATTCTCATCAAAAAATAATGCAACAATTATATTACTATATGATGAGAATCTTAAAAAAGATTGTTACAAAATAGAGGTGGCAGAAAAAAAAATCATTGTTAAATCCTCTAATATAAATGGAGCATTATATGCGATTGATGACTTATTTTCAATGCTTAAGGTTGATAACTTAGAGTGTAGATCATTTGTGCCCGATAAAAGTATTCGTATGATTAATCATTGGGATAATTTTGATGGAAGTATAGAAAGAGGTTATGCAGGGAATTCTATTTTCTACAACAATTATGAACTAGTTGATGATATGAATAAAATTCGTATGTATGCTCGTATGTTATCTTCGATGAAAATAAATTATGTAACAATTAATAATGTAAATGTGGATGAACACGCTACTTCTTTAATGACGAGTAGAATAGATATCACCAAAAAAATTATGGATATATTCTCAATTTATGGAATAAAAACAATGCTATCTTTAAATTTTGCAGCTCCATTAACTTTGGGTGATTTGAATACATGTGATCCTTTAGATAAAACAGTAATTAATTGGTGGGAAAATACATTTGATAACTTTTATAAATTGCTACCCGAATTTGGAGGTTTTCTAGTAAAAGCAGATTCAGAAGGTAGACCTGGACCATTTAAATATGGAAGAACCCATGCAGATGGGGCAAATATGCTTGCAAATATAGTTGGTAGATATGACGGAATACTTGTTTGGAGATGTTTTGTTTATGATTGTCAACAAGATTGGCGTGATGAAAAAATTGACCGTGCTAGAGCAGTATATGATAATTTTATTGAACTAGATGGACTATTTAATGAAAATGTATATTTACAAGTTAAGAGTGGTCCTATTGATTTTCAAGTTAGAGAGCCTATAAGTCCATTGTTTGGTGCATTGAAGAATACAAATGTAATATTAGAATTTCAAATAACACAGGAATATTTAGGACATCAAATTGATACGGTTAACAAAGTTCCACAATGGGAATCATATTTAAATGAAAATACTGGACATGAGGGGTTATCGTTACGAGATTCTGTATGCGGGATAGCAGCAGTATCTTCTGTGGGAGATTCAGAGTTTTGGACAGGTAATTATTTGATGCAATCAAATTTATATGGATATGGAAAATTATGTAGTTATAGAGATAAAACATATGAACAAATTAATCGTGAATGGTGCGAACTTACATTTGAATTAAACAGAACTGAAAGTGCTGATCTATTAAACTTTATCAATAACTCTTGGTCAACATATGAAAAATATACTTCGCCACTAGGGGTTGGTTTTATGGTTGAACCTCATCTTCATTATGGCCCAAATATTGAAGGTTATGAGTATTCAAGATGGGGGACATATCACAAAGCCAATTGTAAGTCGATAGGATATGATAGAACAGTTGCTAAAGGTTCGGGATACACAAGACAATATTCAAATGTATTATTTGAAAAATATGAAAATGTTGATAATTGTCCAGATACACTTAAGTTATTCTTTCATAAGCTACAATATGACTATGTTATGAGCGATGGTCGAACATTAATACAACGTATATATGATGATCACTTTGAAGGTGTATTAGAGGTAGAAAGTTATATTGAAACTTGGGGGGAATATAAAAATATTGTACCAAATGATGTATTTGAAAACGTATCAAATTGTCTGGAGAGACAATTAAATAATGCAATAAATTGGAGAGATGTGATTAATACATATTTTTATAGAAAATCAGGTATCAAAGATAAAAAAAATAGAAAAATATATGAATAAGAGGACTGATGAATAAAAAAAATATTTTAGATTCAATTGATATGCTATTTGATAAACAAAAAAAATTAGCTGATATTGAAAGTTTAAAGCTTGATAATAGATTTAACGCAATTAATTTTGATATATTATATAGTTGTGATTTTGGAATGGAAAATTGGGATTGGCCACAAGGTGTTGGTTTGTATGGCTTGAATAAATTTAATGTGGAACAAAAAACAGATAAATTTAGCGACTTTTTAATCGAATGGTTTAACTCGAAAGATATAAAAAATGAAGTAAAGAATATCAATACATGTTCACCGATGTATACCCTTACTAAAATTGATAAATCAGATGTGTATAAAGAGGATGTTATTGAATGGTGTGAGTATTTAATGAATGAATTACCTAAAACGGACGAAAAATGTTTTCAACATGTAACGTCGAACTTTACAAATGATGGTGTAAACTTAAATGAGGATCAGATTTGGATAGATACATTATTTATGTCTCTTTTATTTTTAAATGAGGCAGGAATTAAATATGATATTAATAGGTATAAAGAGGAGGCAAGATACCAGCTATTACAACATATAAAATATTTATATTGTAAGGAAACTAAACTATTTTATCATGGCTATAATTTTGAGGAAAAGTCAAATTATGGAAGAATACATTGGTGTCGAGGAAATTCCTGGTTTACATGTGGTATGGTAGATTTTTTAGAACAGGCAGAAGAAGGTAACAAAAACGACCCGATCTTCCGTTATATACTTGAGCTATTAAAGAATCAAGTTGAGGCATTAATGATGCTTCAAGGAAAAGAAGGGCTTTGGAACACTGTATTACTTGATGAAGGTAGCTATATAGAGACATCGGGATCAGCCGCAATTTTAGCCGCAATTTTGAAAGGTATTAGATTAGGCTATCTTCCAGAAAGTTATAAAGAGCCTTGTCTACATGGGATTGAAAGCCTGATAACATATATTGATTATGATGGTGCATTACTAAATACATCAGTTGGTACTGGTATTGGAAATGATAAAGAGTTTTACAATAACATCGCAATTGCCCCAATGGCATATGGTCAATCACTTGCTATAATTGCATTGTCAGAATCACTTAATCACTTGGAGGGTTAGTATGAGTTTTAAACATGATGATGATATTAGATTTTTTCTGAGCGAAAGAAATGATTTTATATCAAAGGACAATATAAATATTGATTTGATCCTATTGGGTGATAGTATAACAAGGAGATACGATATATCTAGATATTTTCCAAATGAATATAGAATCTTAAATAGTGGTATAGGTGGAGACAATATACAGAATATGATTTCGAGGTTGTATCCTGATGTACTAAATTTAAAACCTACTAATGTACTGTTTATGGGTGGAATAAATAATTTAAGAAATTGCTTGATAAATAATAATGATTTTATAACATGTAAGGACGAATTGATATCTGGTTATAAAGAGATAATATCTCAATGTAAAAAAAGCAATGTAAATTTGACGATGAGCTTTATTATAAAAAATCATGAACCAAATTTAAATTTTTCTGTTTTAAATAATTGGATTGATGAAGTCAATAATGAAATTAGAGATTTATGTTTAAA
>JBKEBJ010000063.1:0-7943 GCA_047973105.1 Coprobacillaceae bacterium
TATTGGCAGTAGAGAAGAACTATCTGAAGGAAGAATAGCATCAGCGAATACTGCTAAGAAAGCAAAGGAACTAGGATTTGATTTTATCTTATTAACAGGAAACCCTGGAACTGGTGTCACAAATAAAAAAATCATGGAAACATTAAAAGAAGTTAATGATGCTGTAGGTAATGAGCTTATCTTAATGGCGGGTAAGATGCATGCAGCTGGTTCTAAAACAGAAGCAGGAAATAACATCATTACAAAAGATGATATTACCCAATTTGTAAATGCTGGTGCAGATGTTGTTTTATTACCAGCACCAGGAACAGGATTAGAATCACTTGCAGCTGGAACAACAGATATTGGTAATTCTTCTAGAGCTTTAAAAGATGAAGAAAAAGAAGATGGTTTAGTAGAAAATATTGTAGCTATTGATGGAATAGCAGTTGCTACAAATCCAGAAAATAAAGTGGATGAATTAACAAGTGAAGAGCTAAAACAAATTTATACAGGAGAAATCACAAACTGGAAAGAATTAGGTGGAGATGATCAAAGTATAGTTGTTATTGGACGTGAAGCTGGTTCAGGTACCAGAGGTGCTTTTGAAGAAGTACTAGAAATAGTAGATGCTTGTAAATATGCACAAGAATTGAATGAAACAGGAGCGGTTATAGCTAAGGTTTCATCTACACCAGGCGCTATTGGATATGTATCATTAGATATTTTAAATGATACTGTAAAAGCATTTAAAGTGGATGGTGTTTCACCAACTGAAGCAACAGTAAAAGATGGTAGTTATGCATTACAAAGACCATTTGTAATGGCAACAAAAGGTGAAGTTTCTAAACAAAGTAAAGAAATACAAGCCGTATTTGATTATTTAAAAAGTGATGCAGGTAAAAAATTAATTGAAGATATTGGATTAGTTTATCCTGAATAAACGAATCTACATGATAGTATAGAGTACAATAGGGATAAAACAACTTGAATTTTAAGATATACAGCTAATATTATTCAGTTCCGTTCCTTTATTTACAATCACTGTTTTCTTAAAAAGGGGTATGTACAAGAGGGGAGATATGGGGAGTTGTTTAGGGTATGTGTAAAATGATAAACAAAAATCAAAGGCATAATTGTCTTTGATTTTATATTTCTATGAATTATTTATTACATTTTAATACACATGAGTTTTTTGTCGCTCCAAATAATTTAGAGTATGCTTCAGGGAATTCACGATTAACGAAAATCACATCTCTCGCAAATTCTTCCTCTTCTTCTGTAACTTCTCTTAAAGCATTCGCTTTTTGTTGAGTATCAATAATTGCTCCAGTTGGAACAAAACGATTATTTGGAATCGTAACGCCACCAGTTACTACGGCATTAATAGAGATAAAGCATCCTTTACCAATAATTGCATCTAAGATAATAGCGTTAAATCCAATAAATGTTCCATCCCCTATGGAACAAGGTCCATGGATAATACTTCCATGTGCACAACTAACACGTTTTCCAATATAAATAGAAACATCATCATCTCCAATATCAATTGTTCGGTGTTCCAAACCATGAAGAATCACACCATCTTGTAAGTTTGAATGTTCATCTATATAAATTGGAAATCCTTCATCTGCTCTTACGCTAACACTAGGTGCAATAAAGACATTCTTCTTAATCGTAACATCGCCTATAATACTTGAAAATGGACAGACATAAGCAGTTGGATCAAGATTAGGACGAACACTACGAGTATTAAATGAAGTCACTGGATTTGGTGCAATAAAATGTGGATTCATATTAAAAGTACTATGACTTTTTTTATGAGAGTACTTCTTATTATTGTTATGTTTTTTACACGAGTCATATTTCATATCATCACTTCCTTTCTTGACTTGTACATGAGTATTATATGTATATTATTGTTTGTCCTATAGGCCTCCATTCTAGATATATAGATTAATTACATATAAAAATATTGAAAAGTATCTCTGCCAAATAGATAGATACTTTTTATTGATTATATACAAAAAAACTGATGACGTAGCAACAGTTCTTAAGCATGATACTTATAGTAAAAATTGAATTATATTTGTTATAATGGATGCAATTCCAAGTAGTGCTAGTATTGGCCACCATTTCATATTTTTATTTTTATAATGAATACCTGCTACTACTAATCCTACTCCTAAAATAACACTAACGATTCTTGCGAAAAAAAATAAATTTGCAACTAATGAACTATCTATTATATTCATATACATTTTATATATCCTCTCTTTCTATATTAACTAGTATATCTCTTAGAGTTTAAATAACTCTTAAACAAGTCTTAAATAACTCTTAATTAATAATATAGGACAAAATATATAATTATGATAGAATTATAAATAATGATGGAGGGAGAAGATGGTGGATAAGGTTAATATTAAAGTTATTACTTCAAATGAAGGCTTAATAGAATGTTCGAAAATAAGAAAGCAAGTATTTGGTGATGAAGAACAGGCTGATAAATCACTTTATATTATCGATGCAGTAGATACCAAAAGTACAACTAGAAATTTTTTAATATTTATAAATGAAAAAGCAATTGGGACAACAAGATATGCAAAGTATAATAGTAGTACAATTAAATTACAAAGGATGGCTATTTTAAAGCCATTTCGAGGTAAAGGATTAGCTAGTAAATTATTAAAATTTGTTGAAATATTAGTAAAGAAAGAGGGCTATGAAAAAATCATATTCGATGCTGCAAGTAGTGCGAAAGATTTTTATTTGAAAAATGGATATGTAACTACTTCAGATGAATTCTATGAAAATAATCGTCCTCACTATATTATCGAAAAAGAATTATAAAAAGTTGAGGGATAATAATGGAATTTAAAACAAAGAGATGTTTAATACGACCATTTCAAATAACAGATATAGATGATTTTATGGAATATCGTAACTATGAAAAATGGATTCAATATCAAGGCTTCAAAGGTTTTAAAAAAGAAGAATATGAAAAAGAATTATTATATGATGTTTCATTAGATAAAGGAATACAATTAGCCATTGTAGATATTAATAGTAATATATTGTTAGGAGATATTTATTTAAAAAAAGAAGAGAATGTTGTGTGGGTTGGTTATACAATACATCCTAGTCATAGTAGAAATGGGTATGCATATGAGGCATTGAAAGGAATCATTGAGTGGGCATCATTAAATAATATAGAACAAGTTAATGCAGGAGCGTTAGCTAATAATGAAGCATCTATTGAATTATTAAAAAAAGCAGGATTTATATTTAACGGTTTTGATAATGACGAGCAAATATTTATATATAAAATATAAATATCAATAAAATGAAAGAAGTTTATAAGAGCTAAAGAAAGGGAGAATTATATTAAATTCTCTTTTTTTACAACTTAGGAAAGAGATTATATAATTTTGGGAAATTATAGGAAGAAAAAATCTAAGTGAGTTATTATAATTAAGATTTCTAAAATTCACAAATATATGTTATAGTATTAAATACATAGTATGAAAGAAATGAGGCTAAGAAATGAAGAAGAAGACAATAACTATGATTGTAACAATGTGCGTAATGGCAGTTACTTTGGTAGGGTGTGGCAGTAGTAATGAACTATCAAATGATTTTTATAAAGTGTCTCAGTACAAAGATTTAGAAGTCACGAAAGTGGAAGAAACAAAAGTTACGGATGAAGATGTAGAATCACAAATTCAAGCCATCTTAACACAAAGCGCAACATTAGTAGATGTTACTGGACGCCCTGTTCAAACAGGTGATACGGCAGTAATCGATTTTATTGGATATATTGATGGTGAAGCTTTTGATGGTGGAAGTGGAGAAGGTACACAATTAGAAAT
Source organism: Coprobacillaceae bacterium (assembly GCA_047973105.1). Classification (GTDB taxonomy): domain Bacteria; phylum Bacillota_I; class Bacilli_A; order Erysipelotrichales; family Coprobacillaceae; genus CAKVJS01. The sequence continues at coordinate 3,852 of JBKEBJ010000063.1, forward strand.
TGGGTCAAACTCTTTTATTGAAGGTTTTGAAGAAGGAATCATTGGACATAATATTGGAGATAACTTTGACCTTAATTTAACTTTCCCTGAAGATTATCATAGTGCAGATTATGCAGGAAAAGCAGTAGTCTTTAATGTAACAGTACAAAATATTAAAGAATCACAAGGAGTAGAGTTAACAGATGCGTTTGTTCAAACAATATCTGATGAGTCAAAAACAGTAGAAGAATTTAGAAAAGAAATCAAAACATATTTAGAAGAACAAAATAAATCTACTACTGATGCAGCTCTATTAGAAGCAATCTGGGTAGAACTAACAGAAAAAACAGAACAGATTAAAGAACCTACTGAAGAAATTGATAAAATAGTTAAAGAAATTAAAGAGTATTATGAATCTTCAGCTCAAAGTTATGGAATGGAATACGCTGACTTCTTAACTTCATACCTAGGAATGACAGAAGAAGAGTTTAATAAACAAGCGAAAGAAGTTGCAGAGACAACTGTAAAAAAAGAAATGATTATTGAAATGTTAGCTGATAAAGAAGATTTAGGTTTAAGTGATGAAAAATATAAAGAAAAATATAAAGAACTTGCTGAAGAATATGGTTCTACTGATGTAGATGCATTCATTGAACAATATACAGAAGAAACATTAAAGAAATATGTTTTACAAGATCTAGTAGAAGAATGGTTAGTTGATAATTGTAAGCAAGTAGAAAATAAAGAAGCATCAAGTGACAAATAAAAATATATTTATATAAAGAGAACTTTAAATAAAGTTTTCTTTTTTTTTTACTAAAAATAAGTAATCATATTGACTATAATCCGATAGTGTGATATTTTATTTATATAGTAATCATGATTACCATATAAATAAAAGGAGAAATCATATGATAAAAAATAATAAACAAATTATATTATACTATTTAATGACATATCTATTAACCGGCGTATTATTCATATTAACAATGATATTAAACGCTCCACTATTCTTAGCAGCACCAGCTATAGTAGCGATAATTTTTGTTCATGTTACAAAATATAAAGGAGGGGTAATTTCCTTTATTAGACAATTGTTCTTTAAGAAGTTTAATATATCCTGGTTATTAGTAGCGATATTATTGCCTACAATTGCTTGTATTATAGTTATTTTGATATATTGTCAAATTAAAAATATACCATTTACTTTACATGATAATCCAACTGGAACCACGAATGCCTTCTTACTTCTTTGGTTAATAGGAGGCTGTTTTGGTGAAGAAATTGGTTGGCGTGGATATCTACAACCATTATTACTTAACAGATTTGAATCACCATTAAAGACAAGCATAATATTAGGTGTTATGTGGGGACTTTGGCATGCTGGTGATTATGGTGAAGGAATCGGTTTTCTATTATTTGTAGTATTTACGATCTGCTTATCAATCATTATGACATGGTTATATTATAAAGCTAATGGGAATGTATTAGTAGCAATTCTATTCCATTTATTTATTAATCTACCAATGAATTATATAGGAGTATATCCAGATGGAACAGTACCAAGTGTAACATATCGTTTAGTAGGCGCAATTGTGTATTTAAGTATTGCTATCTTCTTAATTTTAAAATCAGATGTATATAAAAAAGACTTTAATACGTAATAACAGTATTGAAGTTTTTTTGTAATTACAGTACTATACTTATATAGTCACTATAATTACTACATTTTGAAGGGGTAATACAATGGATGAAACAAATGATTTGATGAATGAGATTAAAGACTTAACAAAAGAACAACAGCGCATGTTTTTTATACAACAAGCTTATGCTACTTTATTTTCTGTTAATAATAAAATACAAGTACAAGGGGACCGCGCACTAGGTGAACTAACATCTAGACAGTATATGGCTCTACTAGCAATATTACATATACCCGATGGTGAAGTTACACTTAATAGTATTGCGAGTAAATTAGGTAATACAAAGCAAAGCACAAAACATATTATTGATATTTTAAAGAAAAAAGGATATGTTTCTGTAGTTCCAAGTGAAAAAGATAAACGAGCTATAAATATTACTATTTCTGATTTAGGAATGGAAATATTAAAGTATACAACAAGTAAAGGAAATACTTTTTTAGAGAAATTATTTAACTCTTTTACTTATGAAGAAGTGCATAAATTATGGCAACTCTTAGGTAAACTGTATGCTTATGATGGAGATCAACAAGATGGATTTGAAGAAAGGCCAATTACAGAAGAATAATTAATAAGAAGGAGAAAAGAGATGACAGAGAAATATGATAATACCCTAAATGCATCAATTCAAGGATTGATATATGATTGTGATGATCCAGAAACACTAGCAAGATTTTATGCAAAACTCTTAGGAGGGACTATGGAAGTTGATCCTTATGGAGGTTACAGTGTTACTGTTCCTGGTTTAGGCTTTGGAATAGGATTTCAATTAGATGAAGATTATACAAGACCTATTTGGCCTGGTAAATCTGGAGATCAATTACAAATGTTACATATTGATCTTCAAGTAGATGACCGATTAGCAGCGAAAGAATTTGCTTTATCTATAGGTACAACTATGCCAGAAGAACAATTTTGCCAACCAGAATGGGATGTACAATGGATTACGATGTTAGATCCGGCTGGACATCCATTCTGTATGTTTAATGAATACTAAAAATATTAGCTTTGAAGTGCACCCCAAAAGTTAGAATAGAAAACTAACTTATGGAGGTGCATTTTATTATGGTTAAATATGCAAAAGAATTTAAATTAGAAGTAGTTGAAAATAACCCTTTTAAATGATAATAATCATCGAGTTGATTTATAATTTTATATCTTTTATTAAGTCATGAAAGATTAGATAAATGTCGAATTATGTATAATTAAATATATATTAAATATTATAAACATCAAATTTACTATTGATATATATGATATCATTATTTATATAAATTAGATTATTATCTAATATAGAGGAGGGCTTATGTTTTCAATATTTAAGAAGAATAAAGGATTGTTTTGGGTATTAGTAATTATAAATATAATTTCAGCAGCCGTTTCTGTAGGTTCAGCTTTTGTACTACAAAACATTCTAGATGCTGTTACACAAATGAATTGGGAATTATTCCATACGATGATTTTTATTGTTATTGCATACTTAGCATTAGTAGCGATACTTGTTGTTTTTGATATTTTTTGTAAAAAGAAATTAATAATGCGAACATTATATCAACTACGTCAAGAAATATACGAAGGCGTTATTTCACGAGATACAGAAAATTATAATGCAATTAACTCTGCAGAATATCTATCAGCAGTAACTAATGATATTAAGATTATAGAAGAAAATATGCTTGTACCAACTTTACAAGCATTAGAATATGGTTTGATATTCATAATGTCATTTGTTGCATTATTTTATTACAGTCCATTAATTGCAGGTGTAATGTTTATAAGTTTACTGATTATGTATTTATTACCAGCTAGCTTAGGAAAACCAATCGCATATAAACAAGAAATATTTTCTAAAAGCTTAACAATGTTTACTGTTAATTTGAAAGATCAACTTTTAGGATATGATGTTATTCGTTCTTTTCAATTAACAAATCGAGTAAATGAAGACTTTAAAAGTCAAAACAAAGATGTCTCAACAAAGAAATATGCAGTTGATCGATTAATCGCTATTAGTCAAGGTATAGGACAATTTCTTGGAATGGGAACGCAACTACTAGCTATGTTAGTATCTGGTTATTTAGTTTTAAAGGGAAATATGACTGCGGGAGCATTATTAGGTGTATTAGGACTTAGCGGAAGTTTTGTTCAGCCTGTTGCAGTAATTATGCAAAGTTTACCAACTATCGAAGGTGCTAAACCAGTATTACAAAGGTTACAAGAATTTAGTAAGAAACCAACATCTTCATTTCAAGGAACCAACGAACCAGAATTTAATGAAGAGATATCTTGTAAAAATGTATCTTTTGGATATATTTCAGAACAAAATATTATTCATAATTTAAACATGAAAATAAAAAAGAATAAAAAATACGCTATTATAGGAGCAAGTGGTAGTGGTAAATCCACATTAATTAAA
>JBKEBJ010000139.1:0-2688 GCA_047973105.1 Coprobacillaceae bacterium
ATACATCCAAGAATAAAATGCGTCAGGATTATCAAGCGTATGAAGTTTCTCATAGATTTTTATCATAGACTCTTGAACTAAATCCTTTGCTATTGATTCATTAGTAACAACTGTATAACACCAATAATATACTTTAGTTGATATATGTGAATACAATAATTCAAATTGACTCATATCATCTTGAACTATCCTAACAATCTGGGTAAGTTTCTCTTTTTTATCCATAGTTTTTTTCCTCCTTCTGCCCTAAGGTTTTCCCTACCCTATTACTTAAATGCTTTTTAAGTATCAAACGTTCTATTTTCATTTAATTTTTTTTCGTTTTTTTACCAAACCCAATTTTTTTAGTAATAATTATTGCCTTTTATCGATATTAAATCTTTTGTTAATTCTATTTTAACTCACACTACATCCTCTATAAACTAGTTAGTATTTTCAATATAGCTAATCCTTTCTATTTGAAACTACCACATCAAAATAGTTGTATATTTAAATGTTATAATTCCCCCATTTTATTTGTAACATTCCAATTATTTCATTTGTTACAAATACCGTCAAATCACAATAATTTTCCATAAAACATATTGTCACAGAATAAACTTATAAATTTATTCTAATCATAAATAAATATTGATATTCCGAAATAATTATTAACTAATAAAAGTTTAGAGTTTTTCAATGAAGATTATATACATGTTTTTCTCTACTATAAAAGGTTGTTACCTGCATTTTTCATAATAATTCGTAAAAAAATCTTTATTACACAATTACCATATTTTTATATATCCAAATTTCTTTTTTGTGCATATATCAATACATTATTGATGTTTTAAGTATTGTAAAGAGAGGTTATGCCCCCCTCTATGACTTATGAGAACTATATATTATTGTAAAAATCACGTAATTTAGATGATTTTATGGAAAATACAAAAAAGAACAATTAGTTATATTTTCTAATTGTTCTTATATTTCGGAATTTAAAATTCTATTATTCTTTTTCAGCTACTTGTTTTTCTAACATAGATACAAATTCATCAACAGAAACAGTAGTTTGTTTTTGTTCTCCATGTTTACGATAAGTAACAGTATTTTCATCACGTTCACTATCTCCTAAAACTAATAAGTATGGAACTTTTTCCATTTGACCTTCACGAATACGATATCCTAATTTTTCTTCTCTAGCATCTAATTCGACATGATATCCTTTATCTTGTAACATTTTGAATAATTTTTCTGCATATTCCAAATGATATTCATTTTTAACTGGTAATACTTTAACTTGTACTGGTGCAAGCCATAGTGGGAAAGCTCCACCGAAATGTTCGATCAAAATTCCAATAAAACGTTCAATTGAACCAAAGATAACACGATGTAGCATTACAGGTCTTACTTTATCACCATTACTATCAACATAAGTAATATCAAAACGTTCTGGTAAATTCATATCTAATTGGATTGTTCCACATTGCCAAACTCTTCCTAAAGAATCTTTAACATGAAAATCTAGTTTTGGTCCATAAAAAGCACCATCCCCTGGATTTACTTTATAAGTTTTACCAGCCGCTTCACAAGCTTTCGCTAATGCTTCTTCACTTTTATTCCAAACTTCGATATCTCCAATATATTTCTCTTCTGGACGAGTACTCAATTCAATACTATACTCTAAATTCAAGTTTCCATATACACGATCAATAAAGCTAATTAAACGTACGATTTCTCCTTCTATTTGATCTTGAGTCAAATAAATATGAGCATCATCTTGTGTAAATGTACGTACTCTAAACAATCCATTTAATGCCCCACTTGCTTCATGTCGATGTACTTGTCCTAGTTCCCCCATACGTAATGGTAAATCTTTATATGAATACAATCCATTCTTATATACTAATAAACTTCCTGGGCAGTTCATTGGTTTAATCGCAAACTCACGATCATCCACATCACTTATATACATATTTTCTTTATAAGTTTGCCAATGCCCTGATGTTTCCCATAACTCTTTAGACATCATAATTGGTGTTTTAATGAATTCGTATCCTTCTTTTGTATGTTCTTCATACCAATAGTTTTCTAAAGTATTACGTAATATCATTCCTTTAGGTAAGAAGAATGGCATACCCGCAGCATAATCACTCATCATAAATAAACCTAACTCTTTACCTAATTTTTTATGATCACGTTTTTTTGCTTCTTCTAATAAATTTAAATGTGCTTCTAATTCCTCTGCAGTTGGGAAACAAACACCATAGATTCTTTGTAATACCTTATTATTTTTATCACCTTTCCAATAAGCTCCAGAATGTTTAATTAATTTAAAATTTTTACATTGTTTTACTGTATCAACATGAGGTCCACGACATAAATCAACGAAATCTCCTTGACGATAACAAGTAATTGTTCCATCATCTAAATCCGATATTAAATCAATTTTATATTCATCATCCTTAAACATTTCTAAAGCTTCTTCTTTAGTAATTTCTTCTCTGACAATTCGTTTTCCATCTTTACAGATTTTTTTCATTTCTTTTTCAATTCTAGGAATATCTTCATCCTTAATAACATCTTCTCCTAAATCTACATCGTAGTAAAAACCTTCACTTACTACTGGACCTACCCAAAATTTCGCATGTGGGTATAAACGTTTGATTGCTTGTGCCATTACATGGGCACAAGAGTGGTTTAGTGTAC
>JBKEBJ010000158.1:0-26768 GCA_047973105.1 Coprobacillaceae bacterium
TAATTGTAATGTTTTCTTTATGCGATGTGGAGATTCGTATAATACTACTGTTTCCTTATATTTAGAAAGATTATCTAATTCTTTCTTTTTTCTTTTGTCCTGATGACTCAAAAATCCGTAAAACAAGAAAGGCTGTGGATTAATTCCAGAAACAACAAGGGCATTTAAACAAGCATTTGCGCCACTAATAGGTACTACATTAATATTATTACTAATTGCCTCTTTAACCAATTCATATCCTGGGTCAGAAATAGCTGGATATCCTGCATCACTTACTAACGCAACATTCTTCCCTTCTATTAATAAATTAATGATTTTAGGAATTGATTGATTTATGTTATGTTCATGATGAGAAAGTAATTTAGTTGATATTTGAAAATGATTAAGTAATTTAATTGTATTTCTTGTATCTTCGGCAGCTATACGGTCTACTCCTTTTAATATAGATATTGCACGATATGTTATTTCTTCTAAATTTCCTATAGGTGTTGCTACTAGATATAATGTAGTGCTATCATTTTCAAAACTTTTTTGTCTATTCATCAACTTTCTCCCCAAACATTTTTTTAATCTCATCGCTATAGCTTCCATCATCATTATGAGCATATAGTGGAGATTCAATTTTTATTCCTTTTTTTCCTTTGTATATTCCTTCTACTAATAGTACATGTGAATCTTTTCCAACTTTTGGATATACAAATCGAATTCGTTTAGGTTCGATATCATACTTCTGCATAATATTTAATATTTCCATCATTCGATCTGGTCGATGCACCATAGCTAATTTGCCTTTATTATCTAGTATTCTTGCTGCACTTTTAATTATCCCTTCTAAATCTATCTTTATTTCATGTCTTGCTATTGTTAAATATTTATTTTCATTAATATTACTTTCTTCATCAACTTTGAAAAAAGGTGGATTACAAACAATTAATTGTGCTTTATTACTAGTAGTTACATAAGATTGAATATCTTGATGAATAATTTCTATTTGTTTTTGCAAATTATTCATCAAAACATTTTTATTGGCTATTTCAACTGCTTCTTCTTGAATTTCTACACCAATAATTGATTTATCTGTTCTTCTTGATAACAATAAAGGAATGGCAGCGTTATTTGTTCCAAAATCAACTATTCTTTTTATATCTTTATTTATCGTACAAAAGTTAGCTAATAAAACAGTATCCAAAGAAAAGTTAAACATATCTTTTCTTTGGATAATTTGTAAATCTTTATGAGCTAACAAGTAATTAATTACCTCTTGCTTTTCCATTAGTATTTCCTTTTTCTTTATCATTAAAACGTATCTCTTTTAATCCTACAAAGATTATAGCTCCATGATTATCAATTTTCACTAAATCATTAATAACATTTAATCCCAATACTTTAACTTCTTTTCCTTCATACTTTACTCTACTTCCTATTCTAGGAAATCTTTGTTTTTCAATAGTATATACGTCATCTTCATATTTTAAACAACACATTAATCTTCCACAACTACCAGATATTTTTTCTATATTAATAGCTAACATTTGATTTTTAGCCATGTTAATAGATACTCCATTAAATTCTCCTAATAAAGTAGAACAACACAATGGTAATCCACATGTTCCCATTCCACCTATTATTTTAGCTTTATCTCTAGGTCCTATTTGACGTAACTCTATACGACATCTAAAGACAGTAGCTAGTTCTTTCAAAAGTTTTCTAAAATCTACTCTATCTTCAGATGTATACATAAATATTACCTTAGCACGATCTAATGTAAATTCACAACTTGTTAGTTGCATATTAACATCATACCTTGCTACTATCTCTTTACATATATGTAAGGCTTCTTCTGCCTCTTTTATATTGTGTTGGTATTGTTTTAAATCATCCTTCGTAGCTTTTCTAACAATTTTTTTAAGTTCAGTATCCAAGTTAAATTCTTTAATATCTTTTAACTCGTGTGCAATCTCTCCAAGTTCCATTCCTCTTGCAGTTTCTACTACAACACTATCCCCTTTTTTTAATTGTATAGTAGTTGAAAAATAATATACTTTACCAGCACTTTTAAATTTTACACTTGCTAATCTTTCTTCCATAACTATACCTTTCTATAATTTATACAACAAATTATCCATTAATAATAATACATTAGCATTAGTATCTAATTGATAATTAGCTTCTAATATTAATTCTATTTTCTTTATTATATCATCTTCTGTTGCATTAATCGAAGAAAAGAATTCATTTTGATCAACAAAAGTTAATTCCTGATTATGTTTCACGTGAAACATATCTTTTAAAGCAAGGACTAAAACATTTAAAAATAAACGAATATCTTTTTTATCCTTATACTTTTGTAATAAGTTAATATGCATATTTATAACCAAGTTTCCTGAGCTATTAAAGATATCATCTATGGTATTAATAACTTCTACCATATAATAATCCAATTGTTCTCCACGGAGTTCTTCTGCCTCATCAGAGGTTGTCACTAATTGTGACAATACATTTGCTTCTTGCTCAGTAATGTTATTTTTCAAAAGCGTCTCTTTTAAACGTTTTTTACTATCTGGCTTAATATCAATTACTTGACATCTTGATACTATAGTTGATAATACACTATCTTTCGTGCTCGTTGAGAAGATAGCATATATTTCAGAAGTTGGTTCTTCCAGCATTTTCAACAAAGTATTCATTGCCTCTGTTGTTGATTTATCAATATTCTCCAATATGTATATCTTTGCTTTACCTTCTAAAGAAGATTTTTTGAACTGTTCTTGAATATATTCAATATTTTTTTTCTTAATTGTTTCAGTATTTCCATTAAAATGAATAATGTCTGTATACTTTCCTTCTTTCACTTTTCTACAGTCATTACATTCTTCACAAGCTAATACTTCATCGCAGATCAACGACATAGCTAAATAAGTAACTGGAATATTTGTATTATTTCCAACTAATAAATAGGCATGTGCTTTTTTGTTTGCAGAAAATGAGTTTTTAATCACTTGGTAAAATGTTTTTTGATTTTCAATTAAATAATCTCTCATATACATTCTCTAATTTCTTTTAACACTTGTTCTTTTACTGACTCTATATCAGTATTAGCATTTATTTTAACAATTCTATCTTGATACTTATCACATATTAACATGTATCCATCATATACCTTTTTATGAAAATCATTTGTTTCCAAATCCAATCGATCTGCAACTCTTTCTCCTTGATTAATTCTTTCTAACCCTACCTCATAAGGTAAGTCAAAAAATATTGTTTTTGAGGGCATGATGTTTTCAATAGCAAACAAATTCATTTGATATACTTCATCAATACCTATTCCTCTACCCATACCTTGATATACTAAAGAACTATCAACAAATCTATCACATAAAACAATGTATCCTTTTTCTAATGCAGGTTTAACCTTTTCCATTAAATGTTGTCTTCTTGCAGCTGCATATAATAATGCTTCTGTTCTTGCTTCCATTGCAGTATTCTTCGTATCTAAAATGATTCCTCTAATCTGCTCTGCAATATCTATTCCTCCAGGTTCTCTTGTTAAAAGAACTTGGTAACCTTCTTTTAGTAACTGTTCTTCTACTAACTTTGAAACAGTTGTTTTACCACTTCCATCTGGACCTTCTAAACTAATAAAAATTCCTGACATTTTTACACCTTCTCTCTATCTATTCTATTATATATAAAATTCAAAAGTTTATAAAGCAATAATTTAGACAATGCTTTTATTATTCTTATCTATTAATATTTTTGATTGTTTTAGCACTCAAACACAGAAAGCGCTAAGATGCAAATATAAGAAAACTACGTATACAAACGTAGCTTACTTGTTCTCATTATAATAATCTTTAGCAAAATCAAATACATCTTCTCTTGTTATATCTAATTCCTTTAGTATTTTTTCATCTGCATAATCCGCTGATTTACTCTCAATATCACTATCTTTATTAGAATAAATTACTCCTATAACTGAATCCGTTAAATCTGTATCATTTATGTTTCCTTCTCCTAAATATATCATGTACAACTGACTTGTTTCTTCGTAATAAGCAAATGTTATACTTTCCTTTTTATTTGTTTTAGTTATCCAAACACAATTAATATCATCTTTTGCCTCAATACTATAATTAGAATCCTCCAATATTTTTTTACATCTGTTTCACTACTACCACAACCAGTAATAGAAAACGTCAATAATATGACTATCATAATTTTAAATATTTTCTTCATAGCTATTCCCCTTCCAACATACTTTATTGTATCATAAAAATATTATCTAATAAAATATATCATAAAGACTAGTACAATAATTCCAGGAATAGTAAATACTGTTACAAATCCAATATTAAACAAACTATAGGCAATCATATTATTCATAAATACATTTACTACAGTAATCATTACTATCGCTAATAAAATTCTTTTTAAAACATCAATTATAGAGTCCATATAAAAACACCTCACATAAGTATATGAAGTGTTTAGATTTTCTTTCGTCCTTCTAGTGATTTTAATAAAGTCATTTCATCAGCATAGTCAATATTACTACCAATAGGTAGTCCATTTGCGATTCTACTCGTTGGAATATTTTTAGCTGTTAATATTTTTGCTAAGTATAAAGCTGTTGTTTCTCCATCTCGAGTAGGATTCGTAGCAATAATTACCTCTTTAATATTTTCATTTAATCTATCTAATAATGTTGTTATATTTAAATCTTCAATGGTTCTTCCTTCCATAATAGACATCGTTCCATGTAATACATGATATAAGCCACGATATTCTTTTACCTTTTCCATAGCAAATACATCTTTTGGGCTTTCAACAATACAAACGGTTGTTTGATCACGTGATGTATCCGTACAAATATCACATAACTCATCTTCGCATATATGGCCGCACTTCTCACAATATTTTATATTTTCTTGAAAAGTAGATAAAACATCTGCAAATTCTTGTACATATTTATGATCCATTGAAAGTACATGATAAGCAAGTCGCTCAGCACTTTTACCACCAATTCCTGGAAGTCTTTTAAAACATTCAACTAAATCATTAAAGGCTTTTGGATAATTCATTTTGCCCCTCCCTTAATTTTAATCTTCAAATTCTACTATATCTTTACCAAACATCTCAACAGCGAACTGTTGTGCTTTATTTAGTGTATCCTTTTTTTCTTCTTTTACTTCTTTTATATGATGTAAGATGATTTCTTTTGCTTCAGGTAAAGATTGTTGTTTATGTAGTGCAATATATTTTTGTCTTATATCACTCCAATCATTTTCTTTAACAGCCACAAAATCATACGCTTCACCTAATACCTCTTTTAAAAATTGTTTTAAATGAAAGTAATTTACTGAATAGTTTACATCATTTACCATTGGCTGATGTTCAAATGATATAATAATTGCTTTATTTCCTGCAGCCACTGGTTTTCCATCACATAACATAGAAGCTAATTTCGCTGTATTCAAATTATAACGATATCTAGAAATAACTTCCCATTTTTCTTTTATTTCATTCAAAATGTTACGATCTGCTTGCACTAAAATATTTAATATATCATCAAACATTACTTCTATATCTACTGTTGGTGAAGTAATCGTTGTTGTATTTTCAGTTGGTTCAGTAACTTGTTCTTCTTCAACAATGCTTTCTTCCAGTATTGGTTCATCATTTATAATTGCTTCAAGCTCCTCTAAAACTGAATCTTCTACAGTAACAGACTCATTCGTTGTCTCAGGCTCTTTTACAACTTCGATTTCTTCCATAGTCTCTATTGAAGTATCTAGTTCATTTATTTCTGGTTCCTTTTCAACGATCAATTCTTGTGTTGTTTGTATTGGAGCAACTAGGGTTTCTGTTTGTTGTTCGACTATAACTTCCTTCGTTCCTTCTTTAACTTGATTACAAATTTTAAGCATAGCTAGTTCGAAATATATTTTAGCATTTAGAGATTGATTATATTTATTACTTGCCTCAATTAATATATCAATCATTGAAAAAGCTTCTTCAACTAATATATAAGGAACAATTTCATTTATATTATCTTTAGATAATATAAATAAAACACTATCATCTTGTGTGTTTTTATATATCACTATGTCTTTTAAAATATCAATGATATCAAATGTTAATCTTTTTATATCAATACTAGAACTTAACATATCATCTACTAAGGATAAGACACTTTTCATATCTTTAGCTAATAACTTTTTAATAAATTCTATTTTCTTTTCTGTTGATATTAAACCATATATTTGATTTACTGTGTCCTCTGTTACTTTTGTATCAAAAGCCAAACATTGTTCTAAGATACTAAGTGCATCACGCATTCCACCCTCAGCTAATCTAGCTATTAATTTTAGGGCTTGATCATTAATAGGCATATTTTCTTCTAATAAAACGTATTCTAAACGTTTAATAATATCTCTTTCTTCTACTTTCGTAAAATCAAAGCGTTGACACCTAGATATGATTGTTGGCAATATTTTATGTGGTTCTGTTGTTGCTAAAATAAAGACAGCATGGGCTGGTGGTTCTTCTAAAGTCTTTAATAACGCATTAAAAGCTCCAGTAGTCATCATATGGACCTCATCAATAATATAAACCTTATATTTACCATTGATTGGTGCATATTTTACTTTATCTATTAAATCACGAACCTCATCAACACCATTATTACTCGCTGCATCTATTTCAATAACATCTGGATGCTCTCCAGTCATAATACTATTACAAATTTCGCATTCCCCACATGGTGCATTTGATTCACCACAATTAATAGCCTTCGCAAAAATTTTAGCAATTGTTGTTTTCCCAGGTCCTCTTGGACCTGCAAATAAATAGGCATGTGCTATTTTTTTTGTATGTACTGCATTTTCCAATGTTTTTATTATATGTTCTTGACCAGCAACCTCTTTAAATGTTTGTGGACGATAGGATCTATATAATGCTTTATATGCCATAAAATCAACTCCTTATTTTACTATTATACAATAATTTATCTATTCAAGATATAAGAAAAGACAAAAGATTTATCTTTTGTCTTTAAAGTAATTACTTATCAAAGAAGAACATTCTTCTCCTAAAACACCACTTTCTATCTCTGGTTTATGACTTACATCTTTACTATTGGAAATGGTTGTTAATCCTAACCACTTATTCGTCATTGCTCCAAATACTACACGTTTAATTCTGCTTTGTACAATTACTCCAGAACACATAACGCAAGGTTCTAATGTAGTATAAAGTGTACAATCATCTAATTTCCAAGTATGTAGTTTCTTACAGGCTTTTTCTATAGCCATTATTTCAGCATGTGCTGTTACTAATTGTTTGTTTTCTCTTTGATTATAGGCTTTAGCAATTATTTTTCCTTTTTGAACAACAATTGCTCCAATTGGAACTTCGTCTATCTTCAAAGCTTTTAAAGCTTCTTTATATGCTAACTTCATATACTTGATATCTTCTTCCATTGTTTTCTCTCCTAAAAAACCATCGCACATAAACGGACATTCTTAATGCTGCTACCTTCCGGTCCTGACATGGTTCGAAGCCGCCTATTGCAATGGCATATATGATTATACCCCAATTAAGAAAGTAATTCAATATCTTTATTAATTGTTTATCATTTTTTACTTTCTTACATAATTCCAACCATGCGCATCAACTCTTTAGCATTCGTTGTTGTTGAAACACCTTTTTTTAATTGATAATTAAAAACAATTTCATTATCCTTATATGTTTCTGTGAAATGATAATTTTCTATTTTATCATACTGTTCTTGTAGCTGACACAATTCTAGATCATGTGTTGTAATAATTCCACTAATATGCATTTCATATAGTTTCTTTAGTACCGTTTGTGCACCTTCTAAACGATTTCTAGAATTTGTCCCTCTAAAAATCTCATCAATCATGAAGAATGTATTCTCCTCTTCTTTCGCTATATCCAATATACTTTTAATATTTTTCAACTCAGCATAGAATGTAGATATTCCTTCATTTAAATTATCTGTTATACGCATTGATGCAGCTAAATTAAATACTGCTGTATCCATACTTTTCGCACATACAAAGCTTCCTATCCTAGCTAATAATAGATTTATTCCAAGGGTGCGCATAAAGGTTGTTTTCCCAGACATATTTGAACCTGATATGATACATATTTCATTATGCAAAGAAAAGTCATTATTTATTCGTTTTGATTCATGTAATAATGGATGCCCTAATTCTGTTACATCTATCCTTCTTTCATTATCAATAATATTTGGCATTACTGCATGATTACTGACCATTGGTAATATAGAGAAACTCATTATACTTTCTAATTCTCCTAACCCTTCAAACCAATTCTCACAGTTATCTGCATATTTCTCCTGCCATCTTTGAAAACGAATATAACATAAAAAATCCCATAACAAGAAAATATTTAGAATTCCATAAATAATAAAATTATTTCCTACACTTATCATATTTATAATTTTTTCTAAATCTTTCATTGCATTTGTAGAAGACAATGTATTATTTCCTATTGTATTTTGAATATCTTTTAATTTATTAGATGTAAAATTTTGTTCACAAATATAACTAAATAATGTTGTATATTCTTTTAGACCAAATGGCACTTTACGAATCATTTGTAATGTATTTTGTAACTTTGGTAAAGTAATGATCCATAATGCTCCTTGTATAATTAGTGTTCCTAATCCAACAATTACTAAAGGTAATACTTTAAAATATAATCCAATAATAAAAGAAATAGTCGCAATTGGAGGTATACAATAAATAACATTTTGAAATAAGGATGAAATTTTCATAGTTTCTCTATTATTCAAAATATTAATTATTTTTAATATTTTATCATCTGTTCCAATTTCTAATGTTTTTTGTTCAATTGTATTAACAAAACTAATATTATTAGATAACTCTTGTACTGCGTTTTGTCGCTCATTTATTTCTTGTATTTCATATTTAGGATGTAACAAATCTTCAATAAATCTTTTTTCACCGTGATATGTATTCGTTACATTTAATAATTGAAATAAGGATTTCTTTCCTACTATATCCAAATCACCAGCATAAATATGATCAGGTTCTAGATATTCCTCTCCTGTTCTTTCAAAAGATATCCAATCTCCTGTTATACGATCAATATGTTTTTGATATATCGTTATTGCATTTCTAGAAAGTCGAATTTTTTTCTTAACATTCGATTGCCAAATTGTAAATATAACAAAAAAGATAATTGCCCCAAATAATATATACATAAAATTATTTGTCGTTGTAATAGATTTGTATAATGAAAAAATAATAACAATAACGATTCCTAGCTTAATAAATCCTATCCAAGTAGAAACCATATCATTTCCTTTTATTAGTTTTTGATGTTCTTCTATTTGTTTATTATATTGTTTAATCATATATTATTACCTTTCATTTCACTAATATAAAAGTGAGTATATTTTATATTATATACTCACTTCATTAATTATTCTACTCTATTTCTTTAGTCGGAATTTGCCAACTAGTTGTATAGCTATATAGAATATAACAGTAAATCCTAATAGAATTCCCATATTCAATAAAATTGGTTGTAAAGAATCAAACCCAAATGATGTTAGTTTACCTATACTATTATTGTTAGTTATATACCAGTACGATGGAGTAAATTTAGCAATGAATAATACAAATGTTCCTAATAACTCTTGTGGAACGAAAGCTCCAGCAATAAAGCTTGAACCTAATCCAATAACATTTGATATTCCACTAATTACTTCACGATTATTTGTGATAGTTGCTAGTAAGAATCCAATAGCCAATACGGTTGTCATAAATACCCCAGAGTTCAACATGAATAATGCTCCATACTCAGATAACATAACATCTGTATCCAAGAAGAAGCTTGCTCCTACATATAACGCCCATATACCTATTGATACTACAATATTACCAAGTAATAATTGTCGATTGATAGATTTGTATGATACTGGTGAAATAAGATTTCTTCTTCTAATCTTATCTTCATTAAAGCTAACCATAATCATTGAAACAACAACAACTGTAATCGCTAATAAGGTATAGTTTGCAAAGTTATAGAAATTCTTTGCTGAAGAAAGATCTCCGCCACTATCAGCAGTAGTTAAATTTACGGTCACTTGTTTTGATAAATCCTCTTTAACTTTTTCAGCTAAAACATCTTCATCTATATCCGCTTTAACATATAAATCTGCAGTATTAAGATATTTATTCATTAACTCTTTAGAATACATCGCCGCTGATGAATCAGGAACTGCCATTACATCTATCTTAACTTCTGCACCAGCAATAAAGTCTTTTGTATAATTTTCTGGAATAATCATTATATAATCTACTTTTCTAAAGAACAAAGCATCTTTTAATGCATCCTCGTCATTATCTAATGTTACTAATTCTGCAGAATCTTTTACATACTCTTTAAAATTCTTAATAAATTCTGTGTCCTCATCATTATTTACAATCGCAATTTTAGCTTCTGTAGCCTCAAATGTATCGTTACTACTTCCACTAGCCGAGGTAAATACTGCTAATGATAAGAAGATTGCTGTATAAATAAAGATAATTCCTAAAAACGATTTCGCTACTTTTAAATAATTTTTAAATACTATCATATTTTTTCTTCCTCATCATGAATAAAGATATCACTGATATTACTACTCCTATTGCCAACAAACAGAAAATATTGAAAAAGTAGCGATCGTTTGTTGTGTAATAATATAAAGCATATAATGCATCAGTAATTAAACTAACTGGATTTATATATGTGGCAATTGGAAAGTTTTCCTGTAAAAAATATTTAATATCAATTACCATCATCCCTGCAAAGAATGAACATGCCATTGAAATCATAGTATTAATTGTTATTTTAGTATCTAATTTCACTTTTAAAGCATTTCCTATTAATGTTCCCATAGCAATACCAACAAAACTTCCTACTGCCATTAGTAACATAATTAATCCTATCTGATTTCCAAAGGATATCCCTAATCCAAGTGTCAAATATCCTAATAAAATTAACATAGAAGCAAATTGACATAAGAATGCAGCAATAATGCCTGTTCCTAATACTTTAAACTTCGATGTTGGAGCCATAGTAACTCTTGTTCCTTGTCTTGATAGATTCGCCTCAATATTAGTTGTTACTAATAATCCCCAGAATCCACCATACATACAGTTCATCCCTATTAATGTATAAAAATAGATAACTGTTAAATCTACATTTTCATTACTAATCTCATTAAAATTATTTTTATCTAATTGTAAATCGTCTAACACACCTGTTGCAAAGGCACTTGGATTTAACTCTGCAATGTTTGTTAATGTACTAGATACTTGATAATAATTATTTACAATGGTTTGTATAATTGTTTGATTTATTCCTGTTTCACTAACAGTTATTTCAATTTCATCATTTATTGTTAAATATCCACTAATATCATCTTCTTCTAATAACTCTTTTGCTTCTTCTAAAGAAACATATTGAACATCTAATAATTGATCCTCTCCCTTAGTTGATAAAGAATCTAGCAATGTTTTAAAATCTTCATTTGATTGTTGTTCTACAACAGCAACTTTTACTATATCAAAACCTTCACTACTTGTTAAATTAGAGAAAGCTAGATTAAAGAATGTTGCTAATATTAATGGAAATAAGAATGTCCAAAATAACATGATTCTATTTCTAATTAATATTTTAAATTGATATTTAAACTCTTGCATATTAATCTCTTAATTCTTTCCCAGTTAACTCTAAGAAAACATCATTTAATGTTGGTCTTTCACTAAATATACTTTCATAACTAACTTGTTTTTCTCTTAAGAAATCAATTAATGTTCCTAAGTTATTATCCTTTGTATTATAAGCAATGTGAATCGTGTTATTAGCTTGGTCAATATTTGAAATATTTTTATTAGTTTTTAATTCTTCAACAAAACTAAAATCTTCTTGATTAATTTCAACAGTTATTTTTTCACCTAAAGCAATAGAATTTTTAAGCTCATCTTTAGTCCCTGTCATAATAACTTGTCCTTTATCCATAACAACAATATTATTACAAAGTTGTTCTACTTCCTCCATGTAATGTGTTGTATAAACAATAGTCGCTCCATTTTCATTTAATACTTTAATTCCTTCTAAAATGTTATTTCGACTTTGTGGATCTACTGCTACTGTTGGTTCATCTAAGAATATTAAACTTGGTTTATGAGCAACCCCACAAGCAATATTTAATCTTCTAAGTAATCCTCCACTTAATTGTTTTGGTTTGAATTTTGTAAACTCTTCTAAGCTTACTAACTTTAATGCATCTTCAACATATTGTTTACGTAACTTTTTGTCTTTTATATATAATCCACAAAAGTAATCAATATTTTCTATAACTGATAATTCTTCAAATACAGCTACATCTTGAAATACTACCCCAATTTTAGATTTAATATCATAAGCTGTTGGTGTCATTTCTTTACCAAACATTTTAATGCTTCCTTTATCAAATTTTAATAAAGATAATACAGTATTTATACAGGTAGATTTTCCACTACCATTAGGACCTAATAATCCTAATACTTCTCCTTGTTTTACATTTAAACAAAAACTATCTAAAGCTACTAAATCACCATATCGCTTTGTTAAGTCCTTAATTTCAATTACATTTATATTTTCCAATATACTTCTCCCCTTTCGTATTTTAAATATACGTTATTCATAACCTCTTTACTACATATTCTTGTTTGCTTTTACGCTACTTTTGGTTGCAAGTATTAGTTGCATAGCTATTTTAATGCTTTTTTTCTTCTTTTTAATGCCTCATTAATACTTTTTTCATCTGACTTATTTTTAAAGAATGTGATAGAAAAAACTATAATATACGTAGCTATTAAAGCTAATACTGTAGCTAGTAAATCTACAAATGTTAAGTCTGCAGTCATATCAAAAATAAAAATATTCATAAGTAAAACTACAGCTACTACATCTGTAGCTCCTATTATCATTCTTAGAATCAAAGATTCAATAGGAATAAAATCAGTTATAAATATTGCAATATTAACAAACAGACAAACAATAAATATATGATAAACCAAGTCTATACTTACACCAACAGTTGCATCACTCATAAAAAGTGGTTGAAGTAGTGATACAATTGTAAATGAAATACATGTAGAAATAATATAGGGTCTTATCTTATTATATATTTTCATTTTATTTCCTTTCTATAAGCCAAATTTCTTTTTAAATTCAGAAACATAATGTCTACTAATAACGATTCTTTCTTCATTTAATAAATACGCTTCATACTTACCATTGATTAAAGACTTTACACTATCAAGTTTATCAATATTTAAAATACAAGATTTACTTACTCTAACAAAGGTACTTCCTTTTAATTGTTCTTCTAATTCATATAACTTATTTGAACATTCTAGTACTCTATTATTTTCATAAATAAATGATTTATCATCAATAGACTCTATATAATAAATATTCTTTAAACCAACTGCATATGTCTTTTCTTCATAACAACCAATAATTGCCGAGTATGAATTATTTATTTGTGTAACGATAGATTCAATCCGTTTATCAATAACAGGACATTTTATATCTACATAAATATCATCATATTTATCAGACTGATCAATATTTATCTTAACCATGTTTCCTCCTTTACATTTAAAACAATATCATAAGTATTAATTAGATTTCTACCATTCTTTGGTAAGATGCATTTTTCCCTATGTAAAATACACATATTTTATTTTACTATACTCTATATATATAAATATACTAAAAAAGCACATCCTATTGATATGCTTTCTATTTTTATTCTGCTATTTGTGATTGTTCTTTTTTATATGCTTTATTTGATGCAAATACAAACGGTAAATATACCAATACTCCTACAACTATTATTACTAATTGAACAAGTGTTCCTCGTATATCACCAGTTGATAAATATCCCGATAATAATGGCGGTGTTACCCAAGGTATCATAATATATGTTGGAGCTACCAATCCTAGACTTGTCGCAAAGTATCCAATTAAGGTTGATAAAATTGGTACAATACAAAATGGAATTGCATAGATTGGATTATATACTACAGGTAACCCAAACATGATTGGTTCACTAATATTAAATAAACTTGGAACACTTCCTAATTTAGCTACCATTTTTTCATCTGGTCTTCTAGATGCAATAAATAGGGCAATAACTAAACAAATCATGGTTCCTCCACCACCCATATATACGTAAACATCTAAGAAAGATTGTGTAACAATATTCGGTGCTTTTAAACCTGCTTCAATTGCTGCGATATTTTCTGTTGTTGCTTGTAATAGAATAGGTCCTGAGATAGCACCAAATACAAAAGCTCCATGAATCCCAAATACAAATACAAATGTCGCTAAGAATACGTATAATAATATTCCTGGTAAAGACTGGAATCCACCTTTTAATGGTGTTTGTAATACATTAACGATTACTTCTGTAATTGTGTTTCCTGTAAGTGTACGAGTAGCTACTTCTACTACTGCAAATAATGTTACAACAATAATTGATGGAAATAATCCATTAAATGCTTTAGCAACACCTGGTGGTACACTATCTGGCATTGAAATTTGTAATTTCTTAATATCTGATAATTTACATAGTACTGTTGTTGAAACAAGTGCTGCTATTACACCTATTAACATAGCTGAAGAACCTGTTGTCTGTGAAGTTAGAACTCCCCACTCTGTAATTTCAGTACCATTTTCAGCAACAAAGTTAACTGTACTTGGCGCTAATGTGACGAAACATACAACTGCCATAACACCTTCTAATACACCTTCATAGCCATATGTCTTAGCTAGATAGTAACCGATTAAGAAAGTAATTAATAATCCTAATATATTTAGTGTTCCAATACTAACTTGATTTCCTACTTGTGCTATAAATTGTCCAAAGGCAGTATCTCCTAAACCATCTATTTGTCCAATAACTACATAATTAATAACTAAGAATACTGCTGAAACTATTGTTACTGGTATAGCTGTTGAAAAAGCATCACGAATTGCCTTAACATGTCTTTGTGTAGATACTTTACCAGCAACTTCTACTAACTTATCAACAAAACGATTTTCATTCATTTGTTAATCCTCCCCGTTTTCCATTAGATATAAATCTATTATGATAGACATCCACTTTCCAGCTAAGCCTACCCATACTTCTTTATATGTTGCATTATTCAATTGTGGCCAATAAGGTTCATCTTCATTACCAAATGTTTGAATTCCTACTGGCATTTCTCCCACCATTTCTCCTGTTAATACAGAATATTGTTGGGCATAATTATATCCTTCTCCATATACTAAAGATTGTCCAAATGGATTCATTCCTACCATCCATTGTAATTGTCCTTCAGCAAGTTCAATCAGTTTTCTTATTTTTAATCTTTTTCCAATAACGGAGGCCGATTTACCCATCGATAATAATATTCCATTATTTCCTTTAAAAGAAAACCAAACTGGAAACTTCTTTACATATAATGATGGCGCTATTTTATGACCTAATTCTAATTGTTTTTTATAATCTTCTTTTGCTTCTTCTCCAACCAATAGATGTTGTTTATGAAAACTTTCTTCATCTGTTGGTTCATCTTCTTTATAAACACCACTAGCTATCATTGGATAAGGATCCGTATATTGCATTAAATAAATCAAATATTCTCCATACATTTTCATACTATTTTCCCAAATAATATATTTCTTATTATTTGGTTGTGTTTCCATTACACCATCCAATGCTTGTGCATATAAATGTTCTCTTGCTTGATGATTAAAATGTTGCACTACTAAATGTCTTTTATCTCGATAGAAAAATCCTTTTAATTTTTCACCAGAATCTAAATCTATCTCTGAAGTTTGTTGACACGCTAATAATTCATCCATATATAATTCTGCATTCTTAGCATATGTCTCATCTTTTGTTAATTTATATAACATAGAACTAGTCCAAGACATAGTCGCTAAATATAAACTCTCTGATGTGCTATACGTATGTTCCCAGAAAATTGGTTCATGTTTGAATCCATCAATTTCAAATTGTCTTAAAGCAAAGTTATAATCTTCTATTGCGACAGTAATTGCTTTTTGTTTTAAACGATTTGAATCGTCCATATGACTGGCAATTTGAGCTACCATTCCAGATAAGAAGAAATTTTCATATGCATTATTGTGAACACGAGCTTTCATATCATCCATATTTCCAATAAATCCATCTGACCAAATTGTAATTCCAGCACTTGTAGCACGATACCCATCTCCAAAACGTGTTTTTAAGATAAAATCAAATCCCCACTCCGCTTCTTCTAACAAACGTAAATATAGTTGTTGATCTTGATCTTTAACAACTTTTGCGATTTCAAATAAACTTTGTGTTACTTCTGCAGTTTGTACTAATTGTTGTGAAACATCTCCAGCATCATGCCAACCACCATTAAAGATAATAGTTTTATCCTTATGCCTTGCAATAATATCTTCATGACAACTTCCATGTTTATCAGGGACTGGACATCCACATCTTTCACAAAAAATAAAATTAAGACTTCTCCAAATTGATTCATGCCATCTAGACATATAATTATCAATAGTAAATACCTCTGTTTTTAAATTTCCAACATTAAGGTAATAATCACCTTTATTTTGATACTCTGTAAAATCTAATATATAAAATTCTCCAATATGACTTTCTTTTAATACTATTTCTTTTTCAAAAACTACTGTATTAGTTTTTGAATCTATTAATTGAAATTCTTTTTCTTTTGTTTCTTTTAGAAAAGCTGTTTTATTTGTTTTATGATGATATCCATTATGAGAATATATTATTTCATCATCTTTTGGTAACCATCCTTTTGAAATACTTGAGTTTTCTACAGATTGTACCAATACTTTACGAATTTTAAATTGCATTTCTTCACTAGTAGCTCGATCTTGCCCATTTAATAAAGAAGTGAAACTTAACTCTGTAATAGCGTCCCTTGGTAAATCTGATATTTCTAAGAAACACTCATTCCACTGATAATTCTTCAAATTAACAGTATGATATCCTTCACGATTATAAATATCTGGAATTTTAATTTCTCCATCATTCTTTATACCAACCATAATGTGAGGATTCACTGCTCCATCATAGTTAACATATATTTCAAAATATATGCGATTAAATCCTCTTAAATCTAATCTTGGTAACTCGCAATATGTTGTTACCTGGCCAAAATTACTATAATCTCCATCTTCAGGAGCACCTGGAGGCCAAGTTGGCATTCTTGATGTTGCCTCTAATACTATTTCATTTTCTTGATTACAGAAACTTTTACCTTGATTACGATGATTCCATTTATAATCAGAAGAAGATTTTGAATCTAATAAAATTTGTTCATTATTAATTTTATGATTTCTATTTTTTTCTTCAAAAGTGCGTTCTTCTTCTAGTTTAAGGGGACGATGAAGATATCCTGAATTTATAATATTATCAATAAAAGTTTTCTTCATAATTATTTATTCTCCTTATTGATATGTTCGTTTACTAATAAAGCAGCACCACGTAATCCAATTGTACTTGGTTCTAGCTTTGTTCTTGCAATACCTTCACTAATAAAACGAATTGTTTTTTGATTCATTCTAGGTAACAGATAATCAATAAACCAACCATCATTTACAACACCACCACCTAAAACAATAGCTTTAGGATCCGTAACTCTAATTAAGTTCATAATTGTTGTTGCGGTTGCATCTAATGCATCATCAATTACTTTTTTACATAATTCATCTTGATTCTCATAACCTAAAAATAGATCTTTAGCTGAAATTCTACCTTGCACTGGTTTCTTTATCATTGAATTAGGATACGTATCTAATAATGACATTGCTCGATTATGCAAGCCTAATCCTGACGCTAATACTTCCACACATCCTGTTCGACCACAAGGACATTCTACATTACTATGATAATCAACAACTAAATGTCCAATTTCATCAGCATCATAATTAGCTCCTTCCATTATTTTTCCATCAACTACGAATCCTGCCGCAATTCCTGTTCCAATATTCATATAAATAAAATGATCTGTCTTATTTCCCATACCATATGTTTTTTCTGATAATGTTGCACAATATACATCATTTCCTAAATAACATGGTAAATTAAATTCTCTTTCTATTTCTTTAGAAACTTCAATTGCATTAGATAATTCTGGATGAATTTCAATCCAAATACCTTTTTTTCTATCAATTCTACCGACTAGTCCTAGTCCAATTCCTTGTACTTCACCTTTAATTTCAGTAGTCTCAAAGAAATCATTAATACAGTCTTTAACTCTATTAATCGCTTCTCTTTGTGAGGTAACAACAGATGAATAATTCTTTTTAGAAAGAACTTCACCAGTAATAGAAATCTCACCAATTAATATTTTTGTACCTCCTAGGTCAACACCCAATATTGTTTTCACTTACTCACCTCCTGATTTGGTAACCTTACCAAAATCAAGTATAATAAACAAATATAGATAAATAGAGATATATAGGCAATTTTATATTTTATTGGCGGATAATTATGTTTGGTGACAGTACCAAACTAAATTTTAAAAATATAAAACGCTTACATTTTAATATATTCGCTTATATGTATTAATATAACAACATTTTTTCATTTGTCAATCAACTTTAAATAAATTTGGTAACGTTATCAAATTTGCTTGATTTTTGACATATAGTATTATACACTAGTATTAGTTATATAAGGAGGTGACTTTTATGAGTAAAAAAACAATAACAATTAAGGAAATAGCTAAACAAAGTGGTGTTTCTGTATCTACAGTATCAAGAGTATTAAATAATAATCCTTCTGTTGCTCCTCATAAAAGAAAAAGAATTCAAGAAGTTATAGATGAATTAGGATACCAACCAAGTATGTTTGCAAGAGGAATGATCTCTAAACAAACGCATACTTTCGCAGTTGTAGTTCCTGATATCACTAATCCATACTTTACATCTTTGATTTTTGAAATAGAACAATATAGTAAAGAATTAGGGTATTCTTTATTATTAATGAATACGATGACTGCTGGTAAAAATAAAATACAAGATAGTCCCTTTTCAGAGTCTAATGATTTTAAAACAATCATGGAGAAACAAGTAGACGGTGTCATTATCTTAGGTGGAGAAATTGATAAAGAAGAAATTAATGATGAATACTTACAATCACTTCACCGTTTAAACAATCAAATACCTGTTGTTATTATTGGTCAAAATCATGATGGTTGTGAATGTTTATTTGTTGAACGTGACTTAGAAAAAGGAGTTACGTTATTAACACAACATCTTTTAGCTTTAGGAAATACATCAATAGGTTTTATTGGTGGAGAACCTGGAGTTAAAATTACGGAACAACGTTTACATACCTTCAAAAAAATAATGGGAATCTATTCAAATATTGAAGATGATTATATTATCTTAAATGACTATTATATAAAAGATGGATATCAAGCCATGAAACAATTAATTGAACAAGAAAAACCATTACCACAAGCAGTCATTACTATTAATGATGTTGTCGCTACTGGAGCAATACGTGCATTGGCTGATGCTGGATTACAATGTCCAAAAGATATCAAAATTGCAAGTTGTGATTATTTCATGAACAGTGAATATCAAGTGCCTAGAATTACAACTATCGATCAACACAATGATTATTTAGGAAAAATAGCTGTTCAACAATTATTAAATATTATTAATTCTTCTGATGATACTATTGAATCATTTCATAATCCGGAATTAGTTATTCGTGAATCTTGTGGTACACATTTAAAGGAGGATATTTAATGTTACCTTATTTAATATGTAGTGATATTGATGGAACATTAATGACTAATGATCAAAAAATTTCTAAAGACACTTTAAAATTAATAAATGATTTACAAGAAGAAGGTCATATATTCTATTTAGCAACAGGGAGAATGTTATTATCTGCAAAACAATTAGCTGAAAATATCAGTGACAAAACAGGAGTTATAGCTTCAAATGGAGGAATTGTTTCATTAGACAATAAAGTAATAAAACATACACTTTCTAGCGAAAGTTCTTTATTCATCTATAAATTAGCTATGCAATATAAATTACCTTTATTTATATTTTCTCATGATACTGTTTATTATAATGATGTTTTGCCTGATTATTTTGTTAATGAAACAAATCAAGGTAGAATTAATACTGGTAAACAAAGATCATATCATCATATAAAGAATGAAGATGATTTATTATTACATGCAGCAGATTTTATAAACGCTATTTTTGTATCTGAAGATCAATTAGATAAATTAAAAGAAGTTAAATCAATACTATTTAAAAATGAAGATATTACTGTAACTTCCTCATATTGGAATAATATTGAAATTAGTCCAAAAGGAATATCAAAAGCTATTGCAATACAAGAACTACAAAAATACTATTCTATCCCTACTGACAGAGTTATTTCTTTTGGTGATGGAGGTAATGATATAGAAATGTTTAAAGTATCAAATATAAGTGTTGCAGTTGATAATGCTAGTGAGGATGTTAAAAAATTTTTAACTAATATTACTTCTTCAAATAAAGATGAAGGTGTATATAAATTTTTAAAAAATCATTTTAGAAACTGGGAAAAATAAATGGAAAACAAACCAACAATGTTAAGTTATATTTATGAGGAACAAGATATTATGTTATCTATATTAAATAACTATCCAAAAAATATGGATGAATCTTTAAAAAAAGTAAATGACAATACTAATGAATGGTTAATCTTAGGGACAGGATCAAGTATTAATGCAGCAAGAAGTGCTAAATATTATATTGAAAATAAAGCAAGTGTTCGTATTGATATTCAGGAACCTTTCAATTATTGTCATTATGAAACAATTAATCCACATATTGATTTAGTACTTGGTATATCACAAAGTGGTCAAAGTACTTCTACTATAGAAGCTTTGGAAAGAATTAAAGCAACTTCAAAGTTAACTATAATTTCTGTAACAAGTATAGCTAATAGTGAAATTACACAGTATACTACTTCTACTTTAGATATTGGTTGTGGAAAAGAACGAGTTGGTTATGTAACTTTAGGTTTTACTTCAACCATATTATCATTGATGTTATTTGGTTTACGTTTAGGAGTTAAAAAAGGTTTATTATCTAAAGAAGAAGAAAAACAAGAAATCAACCTTTTTAAACAAGAAACAGCTAAAATTAATTCTATTATTAAAAAAACTGAAGATTTCTTTACTCTTCATCGTAAAGATTTTAAAGAAGCTCCTAGATTCAGTGCTATTGGTTATGGATCAATAGTTGGAACAGTAAAAGAAATGGAAACTAAATTTAGTGAAACTGTTCGTGTTCCCTCTCAGGGTTTTGAATTGGAAGCTTATATGCATGGTCCATATTTAGAAGTAAATCCTGAACATCGAATTTTCTTTGTTGAAACAAAGAGTCCTAGATTACAAAAAGCTAACTTACTAAAAGCATATGAGTCTAAACATACAAATCATGTATTTACAATTACTACAGAAAATAATAGTAATGATGATAAAACACTTGCTTTAGATATACAATTAGATGAGTATCAAGCACCATATTTAATGATAATTCCTTTCCAAATATTATGTTGGTTTATTGCAAAAGAAAAAGGCATTGACTTAACAAAACGTATATATACAGACTTTGCTCAATCAGTAAATAGTAAAACAACAGTACAAGATTACGTATAAAAAAGACACAATGTGTCTTTTTTAAATACCTTCTAATTTGTTTACTAATGCTTTACTTGCTTTTAATACTTCTTGATATGTTTGTTCAAAGTTTCCTGTATACCAAGGATCACTTATATCTCTAGGTTCATCTGTAATATCTAAAAACCTAAATATTTTAGTATTGTTTCCACTTTCTAATATTTTCATACTATTTCTTATGTTAGCACTATCCATTCCAATAAAATAATCATACTTACTATAATCTGTTGCTTCTAAATGAATGGCTTTACGCTTATTAAATGGAATATTATACTTACGTAATATTTCTTTTGTACCATAGTGTGTATCATTTCCAATTTCCTCATAACTAGTAGCACGTGATTCAATAGTATAACCTTCTAGATTTAATTTTTTTACCATATCCTTAAGAACAAATTCAGCCATAGT
The DNA here is from genome assembly GCA_047973105.1 of Coprobacillaceae bacterium. Lineage (GTDB taxonomy): Bacteria > Bacillota_I > Bacilli_A > Erysipelotrichales > Coprobacillaceae > CAKVJS01. Next base: position 22,248 of record JBKEBJ010000158.1, read on the forward strand.
AGAACGACAAATATTTCCATGACAAATAAAACAAATTCTCTTCATTATTATTATTTACTAGTGTGTGCACTACCAAATTGATTTAGTATAGCAAACACTTCATCCTTTTTATCAGATTTTAAAATCTTCATTATTTCTTTATGAAATAATTCTACATCCTCTTTAGAAAATGAATTATCATTTTGCTTATTAAAATTATCTAATAATAAACTCTTAGCTTTATCTTTTTTATCATCGATAGTACATTCTAAAATATATTCATAAAATTTCTTCTGTCCTTCATTCATAAAATCACCTCTAGGTCATTATATCATAGTTAATTAAAAAATTTAGGTTATAATATGGTATTATTATTACAAGTTATTAAAAAAATAGGAGAAAATTATGGAAAATACAGTATGTCATATTTGTGATTATCAAAATAATCAAACAACTTTTTGTGAAAGATGTGGATCTAATTTATCTAATTCAAATGAGGAAACAATTGTTTTAAAAGCACCACCTTCTGCTACTTATGCAACCGCAGATAAAATGTCTTCTTTACGAGTTAACGGTTTTATTTATCTTACTAATAAACGTTTAATTATTATTCCAGCTAAAATGAGTGGTTTTGGCCTAACAAGTGCATTGACAGCTACTGTTTATAATAAGATGACAACTGCATCAGGAATTATTTCTATTCCTTTTGAACAAATGGAATTAGTTAGAGATGGTAAATTTGGACTATTAGTTAAAGCATTAATTATTGAAACAACAAATGGTGAACTAGTAAAAATGACACTACCTAAACGTAATGAATGGAAAGATACTATTATAAAGTATATGAGTTAAAAAATATATCTTATAAAGAGAAATGTAATCTCTTAATAAGATATGTTTTTATTATATTATTAACTTTCCCAAGCCACACCTATTATTTTAAATTCTGTGTCAAATTTCAAACATAGTATTTGATCATAACCCAATGTGAAATTCAGAACAAATTTTTGTTCTTTTTTACTACCATGACTTGCCATTGAATATAAAATTAAGCTATTGATTTTCTCCTTTTTTGTTAACTTTTTTGGTTCATTAGTTTTAAATACCTCTGGTACTTCTTCAATATAAAAATCAAAATATTTATTAATTTCTTCATCATTTGATTCTTCTAAATACTGTCGTCCTATTTGATTCCATTGATCTATATTATCAAAGAATGTTATTGTCTTATTTATAGAGTCATCATCACTCAACGTACTTTTACTTATATATAAATGAGAAATATTTCTTTCTAAAAGGTTATTATTCATATCTTTAAATATTCCTACATCCTTACTATCATCCACCTCAAATATTCCAAATATTTTACTTTCTATTCTCTTCATCTTGTTTTCTCCTTTATTTATAAAAAACCATAAACAAATTGTATTTGTCTATGGTAGATAATTATTTTACTTCAATTTTTTCTTTATTACCCATATATGGTCTTAAAGCCACAGGGATATTAATACTTCCATCTTCATTCAAATTATTTTCTAAGAAAGCTATTAACATTCTTGGTGGAGCAACTACAGTATTATTTAAAGTATGTGCAAAGTATTTTCCATTTTCAGAATTTACACGAATATTTAATCTTCTGGCTTGAGCATCAGTTAAATTAGAACAACTTCCTACTTCAAAATACTTTTGTTGTCTTGGTGACCATGCTTCTACATCTATACATTTTGATTTTAAGTCTGCAAGATCTCCACTACAAAATTCTAATGTTCTTACTGGGATATCTAATGACCTAAATAAATCAACAGTATTACTCCATAATTTATCAAACCACATTTTACTCTCTTCAGGTTTACATACAACAATCATTTCTTGTTTTTCAAATTGATGAATACGATATACGCCTCTTTCTTCAATTACATGTGCTCCTTTTTCTTTTCTAAAACATGGTGAATAAGATGTATATGTATATGGTAATTTTGATTCATCATTCATAGTATCAATAAATTTACCAATCATTGAATGTTCACTAGTACCTATTAAATATAAGTCTTCCCCTTCAATTTTATACATCATACTATCCATTTCTTCAAAACTCATAACTCCAGTAACTACGTTACTACGAATCATATATGGTGGAATAACATAAGTAAATCCACGATCAATCATATAATCTCTAGCATATGATAATATCCCTGAATGCAATCTTGCGATATCCCCCATTAAATAATAGAAACCATTTCCCGCAACTTTTCCTGCTGCTTCCATATCAATACCATCTAATTTTTCCATGATTTCAGTGTGGTATGGTACATCAAAAGAAGGTATATATGGATCTCCATATTTCTGAATTTCTACATTATCTTCATCACTTTTTCCTAATGGTACAGTATCATCAATAAAGTTAGGAATTTTCATCATTATATCTTTTAACTCTTTAGCATATTTTTCTTCTTTCACTTCTAAATCAGTTAATTCAGTAGCCATTTCATTAACTCTATTTTTATTATTTTCAGCTTCTTCTTTTTTTCCTTCACGCATAAAATTTCCAATTTCTTTACTTAATTTATTACGCATGGCACGAAGTTCACTAGCCTTTGTTAATACCTCACGGTAATCTTTATCTAATTTATAAGCCTCATCTACCAATCCTACTTTATCATCTTGGAATTTCTTTTTCATATTCTCTTTGACAAGTGTAGGATTCTCTCTTAGAATTGCGATATCTATCATATTATTTCTCCTTTATATAAAGTCACTATATCTTAAAATTATAACGTATTTATAGGTTTTATTCAACAATCATCAGTCTTTATTATTATTCCCATAAATATTAATACTATTAGATCAAAATAATATATAAATTATTATATTTTAGTACGAACACTTTTTATTTTTCTACATATTATATGATATATTCTTTTTTTCCTATTTGACATAAAAATTACCTTTTGATATAGTTAATACTATATTAATAGAATATGACACCGCCGGGTGTCTTTAAAAACAATAGATAATTCATACTGTTAGGCCTTAGAGTATGAGTTGTCTATTGTTTTATTTTGGAGGGAATATGAAAAAAATCTATAAAACAATTATTAAGTATGTTTCATTAAATATTATTAGTATGATTGGATTGTCTTGTTACATTCTTGCAGATACTTATTTTATATCTAGTAGTGTTGGTAGTGATGGTGTTGCAGCATTGAATATTGTCTTACCAGTATATAGTTTACTTAGTGCCATAGGTTTATTATTGGGTGTAGGTGGATCTACTTTATATACTATTAACAAAGCACAGGATAAAGATTTAGAGTCCAATCAATTTTTTACTTCTACTTTTTACATTGGAATAATTATTGGAATTTTCTTTACTATAGTAGCTATTTTCTTTGTTCCAAGTATAGTTACTTTATTACAAGCAAGTATTAACTTAAGAAATCTTTGTATTGAATATTTACAAACTATATTATTCTTTTCTATTTTCTTTATTTTAAATCAAATATTTATTTGTTTTATTAGAAATGATAATAAACCCAATTTAGCTATGTTTGCGATGTTAATTGGTAGTTTTTCAAACATTATATTAGATTATATCTTCATAAATATTTTCCATATGGGAATGTTTGGAGCTGCTTTTGCAACAGGATTATCACCAATTATTAGCTTATTTATCTTATCTACACATTACTTTAAGAAAAATCATAACTTTCATCTATTAAAACAAAATATTGATTTTACTAATCTAAAAAGAATATTATCCATAGGTATTCCTTCATTTATAACAGAGTTTTCTTCAGGTATTATTATGTTATTATTTAATTTTGTGATTTTAGATATATCTGGAGATATAGGAGTAGCTGCATATGGGATTATTGCGAACTTAGCTTTAGTATTTGTTAGTATATTTACTGGCATATCCCAAGGAATACAACCAATTATTAGTGAAAACTATGGTAAGAATAATAAGGAAAATATAAGAATTACAATTATTTGTGCTCTTTGTTTAAGTTTAATCTTAGGTATATTATTTTATATGATTGGCTTCTTCTATTCTAAAGAATTAATTTCAATTTTTAATGAAGAAAATAATCAAACATTACAAGTATTAGCTAATACGGGTATCAAATTATATTTCTTAGCCTTTATTTTAATGGGAATTAATATTGTTACTTCCTCAATATATTCATCTTTATCAAAAACAAAACAATCTTTTTTAATTAGTCTATCTAGAGGTTTTATATTAATTATTCCTTGTTTATTTATTCTTTCTTATTTCTTCTCTATGGAAGGAGTGTGGTTGACGGTATTTAGTAGTGAAGTTATAACTTTTATAATGATCTTATTTCTATATTATAATGCATTAAAAAAAGAAAAAAACTCAGAAATTTCTGAGTTTAATATCATTAATAACACATAACTTTAAGAGATATAATCTATATCTCTTTTTTATTATTTAACTGCATATATTATTAACATCATTGGTCTATGCATTTCATCCTTCATTCCAGGTACATCTAAAAGATGTTTACTTGGCATAGGTTC